>DAIDKV010000239.1 GCA_027449865.1 Planctomycetales bacterium | reverse complement strand
GTCAACCCGGCGCGGCCGGGCCGGGTCGAGCCTCGGGTGGTGAAGCGGCGGCCGAAGCAGTACTATCGCATGACCCTGCCCCGATCGGAACTCCGCAATAGGTTGCCGATGAAGGGTTTCTGACTATCTTCGTGGCATTCCGCTACGTCCCCCTTTTCCCGTCTCGAAAAGGGGGACGAGGAGCGAAAAGGGGGACGGAGCGCTTTGAAATGATTCGCCAGGGTCTGCAGTCTTCGCGAGTTAAAGCGCTACGTCCCCCTTTTCCCGTCTAAACTTCTCAGCGCAGTGAAGTTAAGAATGCCCACCCGGTAGCCAATCGACCACAGGTTCGCCGTGGCCGACGGCCAGCAAAATATTTATATTTGATTATTTGTTTATGTTTACATAGAACGGTGTGCGTATGGTCTGGCGGCCATCCAGAACTATCTCTATTGTGTGCTCTCCCGCATGGCGGAGTTCCATGCCGGAGATAGGGAACACCAAGCTCAAAGACGCGGTCGGATTAAAAGTATGCCTGAATAATTGAAACGAAACCGTCATTTGTCCTAAAACTCGAGCGTTTTTATCGGAAACGGTCACTTTTAGATCATGATCCCCTGCTTCGCTAGGGTCGAAACGTAAGCGACAGACTAGGGTGAATGGCGGGAACTTGTGCGGCAACTCCACCACGTTAATGTTGTTGAACGCGGCCAGAATCGACAGATTGCCGGTCTGCTCGACGGCGGAGTGGCACAATGTGATGATTTCAGCATTCACGAAGGAAATGGCCCTTTACTTCGATTGGGATATCATCATCGTAGACAAGCCTTTGAACTCGGCGATCTGCGGCGTCCCGTTGATCGATATTGTCGGGCCTTTTGCTTTCTCCGCGTCAACGGCATCTCCACCATACCAGGTTTTCACGGTTACCGCGGCGGAAGACCGCTGGCCCGTTTTTCCGCGCCTGATGGCCCGCAATATCCACGCCAATCTCGCTACGCCCATGACCAACATGATTGTTGGTACAATCATAAACCACGCATTGACTTCAATCATTTCTTGACCTCATTCGGCGCGAAGGAGATCGTACGTAATGACACCACATACGACGACAGTGGCAATTGTCGAATATACAGTAAATTGCACCCATTGAGCTGTGTTCTGGATGACCTGAGTGGGCTGGAGCCGTGTCAACAAAACCCAGCCATAGACAATGCCATAGAACAGAAGAGCTACAATCATAAAATAAAACAGTATAGTCCGAATTACCTGTTCATCGTGCTCGTTGCTCGGCCTCCTTTGAAAATCCAGAGCCAACATATCAAGCGTAGTTGATATCAATACAATAATAACAAATATGAGATCGCTTTTGGCGACGATTTCTGATACTGCGACCTTAATGCCGGAAAAATATGATATGAACAACATAATGGGATAGACCATTATAGGTATTACAACATAAAACGCCAACCAGCTTATGAACTTCTTTACCTGTCGCTTCGGCATTGACCACCCGCCAAACCGCTCCTAGATCGGAATCCGCTCGACGATGTTCCGCGCTACCCGCTTCTTCCGCCGATCATATAGCGTCGTCGTCCAAGGCTCCGCATGTCCGGCCAGGTATTGCACGTCCTCCATTGGTACCCCCTGCTCCATCAGCGAGGTGATCGCTGGCACCCGGAACCAATGCAGCGACAGCCGCCCGGCGTCTTTCAGCCGCCACTTGACCAGTTCCCAGATTCGCTCCGTGCTCAGCGGCTTCGTTTACAGTGTTCGGCTCCGGCCGTTGCTCGCCGGAACACCGGTGAGCCCTTAGCCTCGCCCGTGATGCAAGACGCCTCGTCGTAGTCCAGTATAAATCCCTCTAGGTCATGCCGCACCTGAATTTCCCGGCTCTTGCCGCCCTTTTCCGGGAACCGGAGCACGTACTGCGCCCCGTCGTGCCGGAAGTCGCTCAGGCGGAGCTTGGGGAGAAAAATCGTGTCACGGGAGAAAAATCGTGTCAGTTTTTTTGACACCCATCAACTGCTCTCGATAGGCTCCTAGCATGGGACGCCGACCGCGAGTCATCGACGCAGGACTAGGAGTCTGTCCGAGTATTCGAAGCCGAAATCCACAAGTCTACTCCGACAAAGAACTTATGGAATTCGAGTCTAATTAGAGTGGTTTCTTTGCCGCCAAGGACTTACGTCGAACAAAGACGAATACTCGGACAGACTCCTAGTCTACCACGCCCACAACCGTGGTAACAACCGAGCCGATGTCTTCGCCGACGACGAGGATCATGCCGCCTTCCTCCAGGCCCCCTGAAGCAGTGGGAAAGTGGGACCCAGGGAAATTCCATCGATCCCACTTGGCGCCCATCCCACTCGAACCGAATTCTTGCTCGAAGGATGACTCCCAGGGACCTCAGATAAGAGAACCAGGCGATGGCCATTGTAGCGCAGAGCACGGACAAAAAGGGCCGGCTGACACTCCCAAAAGAGTTCGCGGATAGCCTGGTCATCATGGAGCAGATCGGGGATTCAGAAATCCGCATCAAGAAGGCACGAGCCATCCCAGAGGATGAGGGCTGGCTCTGGAAGAACCCGGTCGCGGGCGGCAAGGTTCTCGAAGGGCTGAAAGAGGCACGGGCCGGCGAATTCGTCGCTGGCCCCGACCTGGATGCCGATGCCGCCCACATCGAAGACCTCGCACCGACAAACGGCGAAGCCGAATAACTGCGGGGGGATGCCCAGGTTCATGGTCCCCCGTCCGACTCCAGGACAACCCCCTGCATCCGGGCCTGAATTCGCACGAATACGACTCCCTGGACCACCCTTTCCACAAGGATGACAAAGTCTGGGAGTCCTACATCCAGAACGAGACACCCGGGGCCTATCGCCTCTTCTGGTGCTTCGGGCCTGGCAAGGGTGAAATCACGATCATCGCCATCACACCCCATCCTTGATTCGGGCTTCGGGCCGACTCCCGCGGACGCCATCGAGGACGACCCGGTCTCCTTCCTGGCTAACTTCTCAGGAATCCCCAGGATCGCGCCTTCGCGAAGAAGGATCCGGGGAGTAAGTTGGAAGGAGAGGCCGGATCGAGTGGTTCGGCGGGGGCTTCCTTCGCCAGGCGGGACCGCGTTAGTCTGAAGGCCGGCGCCGCATTCCTATCGATGAGGAGGATCGCGCGATGGGTCCCGAGCCGGACCACCTCGACGAGGAGATGACCTGCCAGGGGCCCGAGTCGGTCCCGGAGCCGATCCCCGCGCCGAGGTCGGAGCCACCGGCCGACGCGACCTACGACCGCGCCACCATCGCCGATACCCAGGCCACCGCCGCCGGCAACCTCGACGGACCCGATCCAGCCGCGACCGAGGCGTTTCGGACCACCGGCGACGGCATGGCCACCATGGCCGCGCCCGAATCCGTGGCCGGCGCCTCTTCCTCAACGCCAGGCACGCGGACACCCACCCAGGCGATGCACTCGGAAGGCTCGGCCGCCTGGGACGCCCTTCCGCCGCCGACCTTCGAACCCGGTCACATCGTCTTCGACAAGTACCGCCTAATTCAGAAGATCGGGCAAGGCGGCATGGGCGAGGTCTGGAGCGTCTGGCATGTTAACCTCGACACCGAGCGCGCGCTCAAGCTGATCCGGTCGGAACTGGCCCACAACGAAACCGGCTGGCTGCGGTTCCAGCGCGAGGCGCGGTTGATGGCCAAGATCAACCATCCGGCCGCCGTCGCCGTTTACGACTTTCGCCGGGTGCAGTCCGTCGCCTACATCGAGATGGAGTTCATTCGAGGCCGAAGCCTCACCGACGTCCTCAAGCAGAATGGCGACCGGCCGATGCCGGTCGAGTGGGTCGCATCCGTTCTCGAGCAGCTCTGCGCCGTCCTGCACGAGGCCCACGGACACGTCGACGAGTCGAACGGCCAGCCCCGCCCGATCATCCACCGCGATTTGAAGCCTTCCAATTTGATGCTCGTCGAGCGCAGGGACGACTCAGGCCCGCCTCGGATCAAGGTTCTGGATTTCGGGATCGCCAAGATCATCGAGGACGATACCGGCGCCGATCTGACGGCCGCCGGCGACCTGGTCGGCACGCCCGCTTACATGAGCCCCGAGCAGATCCGGGGCGGGTTCGACAGGGAAGAGAAGGTGCCTGAGGTCGATGGACGGAGCGATCTGTATTCGACCGGCGTCGTCCTCTACCACCTGCTTACCGGAACCCTCCCCTTCCGGGGCGGCCGGATGGCGATGCTCGCCGCGCACCTGAACTCGCCCCCGATCCCGATGAAGCAGGCCAACCCGGATTGCGAGGTCCCCGAGGACGTCGAGCGGGTGGTTCGGCAATGCCTGGAGAAGAATCCGGCGGATCGCCCGCAATCGGCGATGGAGCTCGCCGAACGGTTTTTCCGAGCCGCCGGCCTCTCGGGAGAAATGGCGAGCTTCCCAACGCTCCCGATGGCGGCTCCGGTCTCATCGCTCGCGCTGGAGGTTCCACCCGCGCCGTCGCGGACGCCCTCTGGCGAGCCGACGACCGTCGTGGCGACGATGACCGACGTCAGGCTTCCGGCCACCGAGCCGGAAATCCCCGCGGTGATCGCACCGACCACCGCGCCGGCGGTCCCGGCCCCGGCTCGTCCGGCGTGGGTCATCCCGACGGTCGCCGCCTCGGCGATCCTCGCGATCGTCGCGCTGGGCGCCTCGATGATCGCCCGGGATCGAGACCGCGTCGTCCCCCTCAATCCGACGCCTGCCCATTCGACACCGGCCAACTCGTCGAGCCAGGCCAGTCAATCTCCCAGCGCACCCGCGAGGATCGAGGCCGACGATCCGAAGCCCGCCCCACCGGCCCTCTGGGTTCCGAAAGGATTCGAGGCCGTTGACCCGAGCGACATCGTTCCCGACCATCCGGGCTATGCGACGGCCCTCCGTCGCGTCGACGACGGAGTGACCTTTGAGTTCTTCGCCGATCGGGTCTATCTGCCGGCCGGCTACAAACCCGAGTCGCCTGGAGACCTCGACGGTGAGCCCGGATGGCCCCGCACCCTGATCCGACAGAAGGACAACGCCCGCTTCTCGTACATCCGCGGCAACGTCTACCGACGTGGCGACCCTCGCGACGGTGCCCCAACGGCCGACGCCGCAGGCAACCCGATCACCCCGCATTCGATCCGCGTCCCGGGCTTTTACATCCAGCAGACCGAGGTCACCAACGGCGAGCTGGCCGCCTACGCGAAGGAGCATCCCGACGACCGCGAGTCGCTGAAGCTCTGGTCAAAATGGCTCGACGAATTCCGAGCCGATCACAAGCAGGTCGAGCCATATCCCGCGCTGCTGGTCGGCTACGACCTGGCGAGGAAGTATGCCCGATCGGTCAACGGCCGGCTGCCGACCGAGGCGGAATGGGAGTGGGCGGCCCGCTCGCAGAACGAGCGGTTCCACTTCGCCTGGGGCGACGAGATTCCACCGGCCGACCAGCCCCCCTGGGCACGTCTCTTCGACGCCAACGCCAGCTTCGGACCAGCGCCGGTGAAGTCGTACGAGAAGAAGGATAAAACCACCGCCGAGGTCTACGACATGGTCGGCAACGTCCGCGAGCTCTGCGCCGACCCGTACGCCTCCTACTCGACGCTCTCCCTGAAGGAGAATTCCCGGAAGCACCCGCTGATCGACGCTCGACGGCCGCTTAACACGGCGGATTCCTCGGCGAAGGTGGTCGTCAAGGGCGGGTCGTTCCTGAGTGCCGATCCCAAGGAAGCCTGGGCGTTCTACCGATACGCCGAGTCGCCGACCGAGCCGCGCGAGGACGTCGGCTTCCGCGTGGTCCTCGAATGCCCGCCGTCCGACGCACCACCCCCCTGACCACCAGGGGCGACCCAGAATCGGGCGTTTACTTTTCAAGATTGCCTCCACCGTCTCCTGAAAATATCAGCGCCGAGGTCCAGCGATGTCGCGATCGTCGAGCAGCCGAATCCCGGTCCTGGCGGCGGCGGCGGCCCTCTGGCTCAGCGCCGGCGTGGCGAGGTCGCAGCCTGCGCGTGGTCCCGAGGTCTGGGCGATCGTGGTGGGGGTTGATGACTACGAGAACCCGGCGATCCCCGACGGTCGGTCGGCGACGCGATCCTCGCAGGAGGTTCTCCGCTGGTTTCGGCGAGCGGGATGGGATGCGTCGCATCAGCTTTTGCTCGGCGACCGAGGCGCGACCGACCCGGGGCGACCGGCCTCGCCGGCGACGCTCATCCGGCCGACGCGAGCCAACCTGGACTGGGCGATCGAGCAGTGGCTTCTCGGTCCGGCGGGGAAGCGGCCGAAACCGGGCGACGTGGTGGTGATTTACTTCGCGGGGGCGTCGAAGGGCCTGGTCGATCGGCGAGGGCACCTCGTGGAACGGCGAGACGTCGCGCTCCCGAGCGATGCCGATCCAGCGAGGCCCGACGCTGGCGGCTGGTCGTTGGAATCGGCCGTCGACCGCTGTGTTCGAGCCCGATTGCGGGTCGTCTGCTGGCTGGCGACGGCTCCCGAGGGACCGGCTGATCCGACGAGGTTGACCGGCCTGGAGTGGCTCGCCCGGCTGGCTCGATGGCCCGGGGTGACGGCCTGGCTCGCCGCTGATGGCCCGCCTCGCGACCGGTCGATCGACCCCGGCGAGGTCTTCACCAGCGCCCTGCTGGCCGGGCTCGGCGAGGGCGGCAAGGGTCCAGGTCCCAACCTCGCCGAGTGCCTTCGCGAACTGCACCAGAATCCTCGGCTCGCTCGCCAGGGATTCCGATCGATGGGCGGCGTCCCGCCTTCGATCACGCTTCGGACCGCTCAGCCTCGTCGAGAGGCCGGCTCTCGTCCCGAGCTGGTTCTTCAGGCCGGTCACGCCGACCGCGTCACCTCGATGGCCTTCCCGGCCGACGGCCGACTGATCGCGACCGCCTCGATGGACTCGACCGTCCGGATCTGGTCGGCGCCCGATCGGATGCTGCTTCACACCCTCGCCGGCCCGACCGTCGGCGCCACCGCGATGGCGATCACCCGGGACGACCGATGGCTCGTCGTCGGTGACGGCCGGGGCGCGGTCCATTTCTTCGATCGCGCCGACGATTTCCGAGGTCCGATCCCAATCCGAGGCGCCTCGCCGCACGCCGTGAGGATCGAACAGCTTGCGATCCTGCCCGATGGCCGGCACCTCATCGTGGTCGACGCCCGCGGCGTCGCCTCGCTTGGAGACCTCTCGGAAATCCCGGTCTCCGGGCTAACGCTTCGACCGCTCGGGAAGCAGGAGGGCCCTGTTTGCCGTCGGATCGCCTCGGGAAGCCGAGAGCCCTCGATCGTCGCGGTGCTCGGGGGCGACGGCAAGATCCGCCTCCTCGACGCCTCGGGCGCTCCGGCCGGCGCCAACGCGCTCGACCGGCCGGGGGCCGAGACGATCGCCGTCTCGCCCGACGGCCGGCTGCTCGCGATCGGATATCAGAACGGCCGGGTGGTGATCGAGGCCCCGTCAACCGGCTCGCGCGAGGAGATCGACGGCGCAGCTCGTCCGTCGGCCGAGATCCCGATGGACCTGTTCTTCTCGCCCGACGGCCGCCTCGCGGTGACCTCGGCCGCTGGCCTGAAACTCGTTGGACCGTCTTCGGACGGCAAGCGGACCATCGTCGACCTTCTCGATCGGCCGATCCAGAATCTTGCGTTTTCACCCTCGGGAGACCGGCTCGCCGCCTGCACGGCCGAGCGGCACGAACTGATTGTCTGGAACCTTCCCGCGACGGGTGCTCCGACCCGACGGATCGACGATCCCACCGCGTCGGCCTTCCATGTGGGCTTCTCGGGGGATGGCCGTGGCCTGCTGATCGCCGATAACGTCGGCGGACTCGATTACCGACCGCTCGAAGCCGCCGGCGCCGAGGCGGCCTGGTCGTTCCCCGCGCACCGGGGGAGGGTCCAGCAAATCAGCGCCTCGCCCGACCGTCGACGGCTCCTGTTTCTCAATGACCAGCGTCCGCGCAACGCCGAAGACCGATCCGCGCGCAACGCCCGGATCTGGGACCTTCCGGAGCGCACCTGCCGGCTTCTCCCGGGCGCTTACACCGCTGGGGCCTTTCTCGATGGTCATCGGGTCGCGCTCATCCCCGACACCAACGCACCGGCTCATCCCGGCCGGCCGATTCGGCTGGATCTCGACCGGATCGACGACGGCCCGACTCCGTTAGCGGACGCAGCGGACGGCTTCCGGATTCCGGAGGGCCTGCCCTTCGGCCCAATCGCGGTCTCGCCCGACGGCCGGTTCCTGGCCGCGGCGGCGGCCGGCGCGGTCGATCCGCTGGTCTGCGTCTGGCGGACGGACACCCTCGCGCTCACCCACTGGATCGCGACCGAGACACTTGAAGACCCGGTGCTTGCCCTGTCATTCTCCGAAGACGGGAAGTCACTGCTGACCGGCGGCGAGTCGCCCGCGGCCCGGCTCTGGGACCTCTCGACGCCGGGGCCGGGCGAACGGAAGGCGCCCGCGTTCACGTTCGCCGACAACAACGTGACATCGATCATCACCTGCCTGGCGATCCGGCCCGGCCACCCGGGCGAGGTCGCGACCGGCCACCGAGACGGCCAGGTCCACTACTGGGAGCGCGAGGGCGAGCGGATCAAGGTCAAGGGGTTGATCGCGCGGGGGTTCTCGACCGAGGTGAAGGCGCTCGCTTTCTCGGCCGACGGCAAATCGCTGGCCGCGGCCGGGGACGGCCGACGGATCTGGGTCGTCGGGGTCGAGCTCGCCCCGCGCCGGGCAACGCTGTTCGACACCCGGGGCTTCCAGCACGACGAGCAGATCAACGCCCTCATCGCCTGGCCGACGATCGAGGGAGCGGCCCCGTCGCCAATGCTGGTGAGCGGGAGCGACGACACCACGATCCGATTCTGGGACCTCGGCGAGCGGAAGCTCCGGGGGACATTCGCCGCCGGGAGCCGCGCCTCGAGCCTGGATGTTCTGCCCGCGCCCGAGGTCGACTGGGTCGTCTACACGCCCGACGGCCTTTTCGACGCATCGGCCGAGGCGACCAAGCTGGTCCATTACCGGCGTCCGGGGCGATCGCGGACCGGAGCGAGCCCGGCTCCGCCCTCGCTCGCGGTGGGGGTCAGCCGTCGCGAGGAGGCCGGCCAGCTCGACCAGCTTGCCGAGACGAACACGGTCTACGGCCTGGCCGACCGCCTGATTCAGGGCCACGACCCGGCGCGGCAGCCGGGAGTCAGCGAGGCCCCGCCGATCGTGATCGCGGCGGCTCGTCGCGAGAATCCGAAGGATCCCGAGGCCCGCCTCACGATCGCGTTCGGATCGGACCGGTTCCAGGACGTCCGGCTCTATCACAACGACGTCCCGATCCCCTCGGGATGGGAGCCCGGGATGGCCGCCGACCGCCCGATGGAGGTCCCGGTTCGGCTGGTCGACGGGACGAACCGGTTCTACGCGATGGCGAGCGCGGAGGGGAGTTACGACAGCCTTTCGAAGGTCGTCGAGCTGGACTACCAGGCCCCAGCGCGACGGGGTCGGGTCCATGTCCTGACACTTGGCGTGACGGGTTACGAGGGACGGCCGCTCGCCTACGCCACCCTCGACGGCGAAACGATCGGCAAGATCCTCCACCGCCGGGGCCAGGACGCCAGCGGCCGGCTCGGTCTGAATCGGGGTCTGTACGAGGATCAGGTCACGCCGTCGAAGGTCAACGAGGTCTTCCGCGAGATCGCCCGTGAGGTTCAGGATCACCCCGAGGACACGGTGGTCGTTTTCCTCGCCGGCCACACCGGGGTCTTCCGCAAGCAGCAGTTCTGCCTGCTGCTGCCCGACTTCGAGTTCTCGAAAGAGGAGCGCGGGCCGATCGCGACACTCGCCGCGCGCGACGGCGGGATCGCGAACGGCCAGAAGGCCGACGTCGATCCGAGCTGGGTCCTGCCGTACTCTCTGATCGAGCTCAACCTCCTGAAGCTGAAGGCGCTCAACCGCCTGGTAATTGTCGACGCCTGCCAGGCCGAATCGATCGACGACGACCCACGGGTTCGCGAGATCCGAAGGCTGATGGAGCGAACCTCGCGCCGGGGACGTACATCGTACCTCCTGGCGGCCCGTCGGGGCGAGGCGGCGCTCGAAGCCAACCTGCTCCAGCACGGCCTGTTTACCTATGCGTTGCTCCGCGGCCTCCAGGCAAACGACCGATCGGGGGAGGCCGAGAAGCGAGTCGGAGCGCTGGGCCTTCCGCCGAACGCCGACTTCGACCGCGACCGCGAGGTCTCGACCGACGAGCTCGACGCCTACGCCCGACTCGCCCTGCCGAAGCTGGCCAGCCTGTTCCGGGAACCAGTGATCCGGGGCGGGGTGGTCATCGACCGACCAGACGCGAGAGCCGACCGAGGAACCGCGTCGGGGCCCGCGCCCGACCAGAAGCTCCGCCTTCAGACCGCCGAGACATCGTTCCCGCTCGTCCCGCTTGACGAACTTCCTGGGCCGCGCTGAGCCTTCGGAAAGGCCGTTGACATCGTCTGTCTCGGGATGGAGGATGGAGAAGGATGCCCGCTCATGAGGGGCGGGCAGACGTCGGGTTGAGATGGCCCCGTCGTGCGTTCGGGCACGAGCGGGGTTTTTCGTTGCGCGGCGCAAGCGATAGAGTGACCGAGAGTCGGCACGGGCGGGGGCTTCCGGTCGGAGTGTATGATGATCCTCGCTTCGATCACACGCCTGGAGAGGAATGCGCGCCGTCTCAACGAGATCCTGGCTGTCCTTGGCCGGTACGGACTGGCGGACTGGTTCGGCAACCTGCCTTACGACTGGATCCAGAAACGCCTGGTCGCCTTCGACGGCCAGCGTCTCGGCAGCCTCTCGAAGGAGGCGAGGGTCCGCCTCGCCGTCACCGAACTGGGGACGACGTTCATCAAGCTCGGGCAGATGCTCAGCACCCGAGAGGATCTTGTCGGGTCGACGCTCGCCGCCGAGCTGAAGAAGTTGCAGGATCGGACCCCGCCCGATCCTCCCGAGGTCGTCCGCCAGACCGTGGCGACCGAACTGGGCCGGCCGCCGGAGGAACTCTTCGAGGGCTTCGAGGCCGAGGCGTTCGCCTCCGCCTCGATCGCCCAGGTGCATCGGGCGTGGCTGCCGGATGGTCGGCGCGTCATCGTCAAGGTGCAACACGCGGGCATCGAGGGGAAGGTCGACAACGACCTGGACCTGATGATGGGACTGGCGGAGGTGCTCCAGAAGCACGTCCCCCAGCTCAGGAACTTCCGCCCCGTGGCGATCACCCGGGAGTTCCGCCGCATCCTGCTGAACGAGCTCGATTTCTCCACGGAACGCCGCAATCTTGAGGCATTCCTCAGGAACTTCGCCGGGTCGAGAACCGTGCATTTCCCGGCGGTCTACCCCGAGCTTTGCAGCCGCCGTGTCCTGACCATGGAGCTGCTCGAAGGCATATTGGTGACGCACTACGACGAGCTGCACGCCTCCGGCGCCGACCTGAACGAGGTCGCCCTTCGCGCCGCCGACATGTACCTGGAGATGATCTTTCGCCACGGGTTCTATCACGCCGATCCCCATCCGGGAAACTTCATCCTCCTGCCCTGCGGCGTCGTCGGCGTCCTTGATTTCGGGATGGTCGG
Source organism: Planctomycetales bacterium (assembly GCA_027449865.1). Taxonomy (GTDB): domain Bacteria; phylum Planctomycetota; class Planctomycetia; order Isosphaerales; family Isosphaeraceae; genus JAKAUH01. The sequence goes on along the minus strand of DAIDKV010000239.1, from coordinate 1,997 downwards.
CCGGACCGACGAGCGGCTGAGGGACCACCTCGACACCCTGATCCGGGCGGTGGGCCAGGGGGATTCTGAGCGTCTGACGGAGTGGGCCCTGAGCCTTGGCCGGAAGCTCCACGAACCGGATCGGGGGGGCCTCCGGGACGAGGTCAGCGACTTCGCCGACGAGCTTGTCGGACAAACGATCGGAGAGATGGACGTCACAACCGCCATCGAGCGGTTGACGGACATCATGCGACGCTACGGGCTGGTGATGTCTCCTTCCGTTTCGCTGCTGCTCAAGACCATGGTGATGCTCGAAGGGACGGCCCGCCAGCTCAGCCCGAGCTTCTCGCTGGCCGAGGTGATCGAGCGCCACCAGGCCCGGTCCGCGGCCATTTCCGTGGCCCCCAGGCGCTGGCTGCGAAGGATCGAACGATCGTACCGCGACTGGGAACGGCTGGGGACCATCCTGCCGGGGAGCCTGGCCGACGTCCTCTCCGGCCTCCGGGGCGGGACGTTCGAGTTCCGGCACTCGGACCTCGGCCTGGACGAGGCCGTCGACCGTCTGGTAAACGGCATCCTGGCGGCGGCGCTTTTTCTGGGATCGGCGATGCTCCTGAGCCGCCCGTCGCAGGATACGGTCGGCTACGGAGCGAACGGGATCGGCCTTGCCTTCCTCGTCGCGGCGATCGCCCTGACAATCCGGCTCGAACGGGCGATCCGCAGGGCGGAAAAGAAGCCGGACGATTGAGGCTCGGAGCCACGCCCGCCAGGTCGCTATTTCGCCCGAACGAACGGAGTCCTCGGTGCGAGGCGGGCGGGGAAGTAGCCGTCGGCAAGCTGTCTGCGGAATGATTGCTCGTCGATGGCGAGGCTGCCCGTCGGATCACCGATCCGGGGCGGGTGATTACCGGCCGGCCGTTGAGGCGAATCCAGGACACCCGCCCGCGTCCGACCAGGAGATCCGCCTCCAGACCGCCGAGGCATCCTTCTCGCTCGTCCCGCTCGACGAGTCCCCCGCCGCGCTGAGCCCGCGTGGAAGAATATTGAACTCGCCCATCGGTATGCCTCGCTTCGTCCCGGGGTCCTCGAATCGCTCGCACCCGCCACAGCCCAAAGAAAAGATATGTCTCGTTCCCTCCGCAGGCTGTGCTGTTTCATGTAAACTCGATGATCCCCGAGTCCCTCCTCGGCCCCGCCCCGCTGGAGGCTGGAGCGGGCAGTCAGGTAGGTCTCAGATATCGGGACGACCTTCGACAGAGACCCGTAGGTCCGTTCCAGGCCAGCGCCACGGGGGCCCGCCGCCTTCCCGGACCAGCGATCCCAAGTTGCGATCCTTTCGCACGGATCATCACGAGAAACGTGATGGGATTTCGATGACCCCTTCCGGCTTCTCGTAGTAAATCAACTCAGTCTCGCCCCTCCGTTCCATCTCCGTCACCTCGTCGAGGCTAGGTCCATGATGGCTGCCTAACCTCCAGAATAGCCAGCCGTTCTTGCTTTCGCCGTGGACGACGTTCGCCGCCTGGGATGGACTGGCGAATACAATATGCTCGTTCAGGTACAGTGTCCCGTCCCGCCTGTCCTTCAACTTCCCGAAGCTGATCAACCGGGCCCGGATGTTGGCCACGCTCCGGGAGCATGAATCCTTTTCCTCCTCCTGGAGCATGCTTCCCTTAAGGACCATGATCTGCTGCCCGCCCCCCTTTGTGCGTGGCGGATGGACAAGGACCGCCTCCGCCGCCGCCATCCCGGCCGTTAGCATCCAGACCTGCAATCGTTGCGGATCCTCGACAAAAGGAACGGCCTTCATAAGCCCTGCTCCTAACGGATTCTTGGCTTCGGTCCGGGCCCGCTCATGGCACGGCCCTAAATAATTCTGGCTCTCCCGCAGAATCTGTGGAAGCGGGGACGGCCTTTGAAGGAAAGGATCGCATCCTGGGACATCCCTGGGACATGATGGAGTTACCACACTTCATCAAGACCGGGAGTGCCCCAGGATGCGTATCCAGACGATCCTC
>DAIDKV010000238.1 GCA_027449865.1 Planctomycetales bacterium | reverse complement strand
GCTGGAGCCGGCTCCTACAAGCATTCCAATCGCAGCGGATCGCCGGCTGGAGCCGGCTCCTACAAGCGATCCGGCCGCAGCCGAGGGTGTCACGGGGATCGCCGGCTGGAGCCGGCTCCTACAAGCATTCCGATCGGACGCGATCCTCGGGCTCGTGAATGAGTCCGATTCGACCTCATCGGGATCTCGCGTCGGCCCCGCGGAGCAGATGCTCGACCTCGACCCAGAGGGCCAGCCAGTCGAGGCGTTCGGCCTCGGGGAGAGTCCCGAGTCCCTCGGGATCGCGGACGGCGATCAGGTCGGTGTCCTTGCGCCACTGTCGCATGGCCCGGATCGCGAGGTCACGGTTCCGCGAGGCGTCGGCCGCGAGGAGGCGAGACCAGCACTCCAGGTCGATCTTGAGCCATCGAAGGGCCTTGCGGCGAAGGTCCGCCGCGGATGCGGGGTCGGGCGTCGGCTCGTCGCGACTCTTGCCGGACGCGGCCATCGCGGCCGTGCAGGCCGCGCGGAACCGGTACTGGAAGCGGCGATCGTCGCCGAGTTGGGGGTCGGCCTCGAGCGCCCAGGTCCAGTACCGGGTCGAGGCGACGAACCGGCCCTGTTCGGAGCAGATCCAGGCCAGGTCCAGCGATTCGAGGGGGTCGTCGGGCCGGGTGTCGGCGGTCGGCCGGGCTGGGAGTCGAGCGGTCCGCGCGGCCATGCGTTCGATGTGGACGACCCAGGCCGCGGGATGCCAGTAGTCGGGGACGAGGTTCGGGCCCATCTGCTGAACTTTTTGGATCTGGGCGAGGGCCTCGGCGTATTCGCCCTTCCTCTGGAACGCCTTGGCCATTCCCAGGAAGACCCGGTGGTGGGACGATCCCAGGGACCACAGCCGGACCGCCTCGCGATACTCGCGGATCGCCCCGTCGAAATCGCCCCGATCTCGGAGGATGGTGGCGAGGTTCTCTCGGATCGCCGCATCGTCGGGATGGGCTTTCATCACGGCGCGGCATTCGGCCTCGGCTTCTTCCATGCGACCGGCCCATCTCAGGCTGTTGGCGAGCGAGGAACGGGCTGAGAGATCGTCGGGATGGATTCGGACGGCTTCTCGGGCCTCGGCGACGGCCTCTTCGGGCCGTCTCTGGGCGAGCAGGGCCGAGCCGAGGACGAGATGCGTGGAGACGCTCCGGGGCCGGATGGCGACCGCCGTGGCCAGGTGCCGGACGGCCTCCTGCGGGTCGGGGAAGAGGTCGTCGCTGTAGAGGTGGTTTTCCACGGGTGGGCCCTGGGCGCAGGCCAGTTCGAAGTGGACCCGGAAGTCGCCCGGATAGCGCCGGGCGGCCCTGCGCAGGACCGAGGCGGCCAGGTCGCCGTCGCCGCATTCGAACTTGAGCCGACGGGCCAGCAGGAGGTGAGCCGGCGCGGGTTGATCCTCCAGCCCGGGGGCCTCGGCCATCCGGCGGAAGCGGGCGGGCGCCGAGGGGTCGTCCCTGCCGACTTCCTCCCGGAGCGCGAGGCGCCAGGGATCGGGGTCGCCCCGCTGGGCGGCGGAAACGAGGCGTCTCCAGTCGGCCTCGGGCCGTCCCCTGGCGCGGCGGATATTGGCCCAATCGTCGAGGTATCCGGCGATCTCGACGGGATCGGTTCGCGAGGCGACCCATCGGCCGGCCTCGTCGGGCCCGGTCGCGTCGAGGTCGAGCCCGGCCTTGCGGAAGGCGCGGGCATAGTCGTCGTCCGTCCGATTCAGCTCGCGGTGGATGGCTCTTGCGCCTCGGACGGATTCCAGGTCGTTCAGCAAGATTCGGTCGACCTCGATCTGCCGGGCCTTATCCGAAGCGGCCAATCGGTCGCGGTCGACCTCGGTGACCAGGGCGGTGACTCGCCTCGCGAGGCCCTCATCGGCCTCGCCCTGGGCGAGCAGTCCCTCGGCCCGCTTCGCCGCCGCGAGCGCCGCCGACCATCGGCCCGCGTCGCCCGGCGGGGCCGAACGCGCCTCGCCGAGCAATCGAGAGGCGTCGGCCAGGGCCTCCCCGACGACCTGCTCGGTCCGTTCCATCCGATCGGCCCGCTGCCTCTGGACCCAGGCGAGGCCCCCGCCGCCGAGCAGGCCCGCGAGGATCAACGCCGAGGCCACGACGGTCGTCACCTTGCGCCGGGCTCGTTCCTCGATGCGTTCCAGCTCGGCCCGCCGCAACCGTTCCTGCACGCCCGCCAGATAGGCCGTCACGCGGTCGGAGACGGCGCCGGCGGTGGCGGGGCGGTCGTGGGCCTCGCGCGCCAGGCAGTCCTTCGCCAGGGAGATCAGCCCGGGATCGGCTCCGCTCGCGTCGAGCCGAGCGAGGGCACCGGCCGTCTCGCCAAGTGCGGCGGTGCGCTGGATCTCGCCCGAGGTCTGGCCGACGAAGGCCGGCTCATCCGTCAGGATCTCGCAGAGGATCGACCCCAGCGCGAAGACGTCGGCCCGCTCGTCGACGCGTTCGATCTCGCCCCGGGCCTGCTCGGGGGCCATGTAGCTCGGCGTGCCCAGGACCGACCCCGCGCTCGAGAGGTCGCTGTCGGCCGAGCCGCTCCGGGCCGTGGCGATGACGGTCTCATCGTGCGGTCGCTTGCCGGCCCCGGCGTCGTCGACGGCCCCGCCGCGTGCGAGGACCTTGGCGAGGCCCCAGTCCATCACCTGGACCTCGCCGAAGGCGCCGACCATCACGTTCGAGGGCTTCAAGTCGCGGTGGATCACCCCGCGCGCGTGGGCGTAGGCGACGGTCTGCGCCACGGCCTCGAAGATCGTGAGGAGGCGGGGGAGTCCGTCGCGGGGATCCTTGCGCGCGGCGAGGAGCCGGGCGAGGGTCTCGCCCTTGACCAGCTTCATGCTGAAGAACGGGCGTTGATCGCCCAGGGTCCCCAGCTCGTAGATCGGGACGACGCCCGGATGCTGGAGTTGGCCCCCAATTTGTGCCTCCTCGACGAACCGGCGGACCATTCCGGGATCATCACGAAAGTCCTCGCGAAGGACCTTCAGCGCGACGTCTCGGCCGAGGTCGGGGTCGCGACCCTTGAGCACGGCGCCCATGCCGCCGCGGGCGATTTCGCCATCGATCCGATAGCGGGTCCCCTGGCCGGGGTCGCCGGCGCCAGGCCGGTGGAGCGGCGGCTCGAGACCGCCGTCGGTGTCGCGGAGAAGGACGTGCGGGACCTCGCCGACGCTCGCCGAGATCGTCTCCAGGACGCCCCGGCCGACGGGACGGTAGTCGGTCGTCTCGCCGCGGCGATCGACCTGTGGGCGGTGGCCGTCGACTCGCCGCCGCCACTCGATCTCGATGGCGATCAGCTCGACCCGAAGGGCGGCCCGAAACGGTCCCTCCGCGGCCGGCAGGTGGTCCTCGTACCGGGGTCGACCGCCCGATCGCCAGGCCGCCTCGAAGCGGTCGCAGAGTCGGTCGATCTCCTCGGAATCGCCGATCGAGAGCGTCGGCGGCCCGTCTCCTCGCCCGTTTTGTGGATCGAGTCGAGATGCGCTCATGAGATTTCCTCGGCCAGCCAACGCTTGTCGGCCACCAGCGCCGCGAACTCGGGCGAGGGCTCGGCGCCGGCGACCTCGACCAGAATCCTGGCGTCGTCGAAATCGACGAGCCCGCCACGCCTCTGGCGGAGGCCGTCGCGCGTGGCATTGCTGGCCTTGTGCGAGGCGATGGCGACGAGCAACCGCCAGAGATCCTCGCGGCTATCGAGGCGATCGAACCGTCCGGCGACGGCGCCCCGGAAGAAGCTGTCGAGGACGCTCAGCGCGACGTCTTCGCCGTCGTCGGGCCCGCGCGAGGCCGCCCGCAGCCGACCCTGGGCCAGCCGCGCGATCCTCGCAAAAGAGCGGTCCCCGAGGAGTCGCGAGGCGTCCTCATGCCGCGTGGTCCCGAGGCACCTGATCCAGCCGGTGACCGAATCTCCCTTGTCGGATTGCAAGGGGTCAACCCTCGTGACGTTTCCGTTTGTCGACTCGACCGCCGGATCATACCGGAGGCCGGGGCGCCGTCGCCAGTCGGCGGCGCCATCGAGCGGCCAGGGTCAGGACCATCCCCGCGACACCGCAAAGCACCAGTGAGGATGGCTCGGGGACGGTGCCGGTTCCGATCGTGAAGTTCGGCCCGTAGTAGGCGGGGCCACTCCCGCCGAAATTCGTGGGGAATGCCAGCGTGTTTTGATACAGGAACGCATTCTGGATGAAGGAGACGTCCGGGTTCACGATCGGCGCGGCGCCGTAAGACCAGGAATTGTCGCCGACGTTCGCGACCACCATGTAATCATGCCCCGCGGTTAGAGTTACCGGGGTGATGGCATGAAATAGATAACCGTCGGTTTCGGGATCGGTCAGCAGGACCGTGACGGAGGCCAGGAGCGTCTGGGTCGCGTTGTCATAGAGGCCGACCACTTCCGGAGCGGAGAGGCCGGGGTCGACATAGATCCCGAGCGAGGTGACCGAAACGTTCGCGTTGGCGGTGAACTCCATCCCGAGATTGACCGGGGAGTTGGGATCGTGGCCGGTCGTCAGGCCACCGGGGGACGTGAAGGCGACCGAATCCGCACGCGACGGCCCCGCCGCAACGGTCAGCGCGACGGCCAGAGCCACGCCGCGGACGACGAGCGATGCGCGTTCCCTTGTTCCCCACACATCGATCAATCTCATTCTCAGCGATCCTTTCGTGTCAGACGAGTCGTCGGTGATGCCGTAGGCCCGAGGGCATCCTGGGTTGCCTCGAAGCCACGGCACTGAAATGGGAGGATTGCCCCCGACAAATTCATCACCGTCCCACTCACCGACCCGCCAAGTTCCCCAGGTCCGTCTCACACGGGAGGTGCCCAGGACGAGGAATCGTCCTCAACCCTGGCGGGTCGGCGGTCGGGGCGGTGATTTCATCGGTGGAGGAAAAGCGCGGCGATCGTGCCCTCTTTCTCGGTCGGCTTACGCTCTCCAGTCAGGCATCGCGAGGGACCCGGCCGCGATCTGGGCGGGAGAGAGTGACGAGCAGATCGTTGAGGAAGACATAACGCGAACCAACAGGTGTCCGGCGTCGACAGGTTGGGTCGTGCGGTTTTCGATTCCCGCTCTGTTCCTTCTAGAGCGCGTCACCGTTGGGTGGCCGATGTCTCATACCAACCCGACGCGCTAGCGAGGGTCTTCGTGTTTCTCATACCAACCCGACGCGCTAGCGAGGGTCTTCGTGTTTCTCATACCAACCCGACGCGCCAGCGAGGGTCTTCGTGTCGGAACCCTCGCTGGCGCGTCGGGTTGATATGAGTAGGCCGCTCCCACCGGCATCGTCCATGCAACCGTTAAGCGCTCTAGTCAAAACCGTCCCTCTTCTAGTCAGAACATTTCGGGCATCAACTTCGGAGGCATCGGATAGGATCATGCCAAACCTCGCTCCCCATCAGGCGTCACCATTCGCTCCCAGCGCGGTCTGGGACGGGTCACGGTACTGGATCACATTTTTGTCCGACAGTGGCGACGGCGCTATTTACTTCGCGACCTCAGCCGATGGCGTGAATTTGACTGCCGTCAACACCGTCAACGGTCAGTTTGCGAGTGCCCCGCCCGCGATCGCCTTGAGGCATGGCGTACCCGTCATCGTCTACGCCCAGGTGGGCGGCGATGCCCCATTCATCATCTGGACCGAATGGAGCGCTCAAGCAGGAACATGGACCGGTGGCCAGCGGGTGCCCAGCAACGACAGCGCAAGTGCTCTGACCGCCATCACCCAACCCAACGGTAGTGTGCTGGTTCTTTTCAGAGAAGCCACGACCGACACGCTTGATTCCACGACCATTCCTTGAGCCGGCGTGAGTGCCAGGGCCGACTCGGTCCGCCGGCATGGGCATTTCGGTGGCCCATGCCGGCGGCCCAGGAGCACCATCTCATGACTCCCCATCGGCCAGCCATCGCTTGCGGATGAGGGCCAGCTTCCGCTCGACGGTCCGCAGCCCGCAGTCGAGGGCCGCGGCGATCTCGTCGTTGGTGTAACCCTCCAGCCGAAGCCGGACGACTCGACGGAGCGAGTCGTCGGAGAGCGCCTCGAAAAGCCGGCGCGACTCGTCGGCCACCTGCGCCGCGAATTCCGGCGAGGGCTCGGCGCCCGCCACCTCGGCCAGAACTCTCGCGTCGTCAAAATCCACGAGCCCGCCGCGCTTCTGGCGGAGGCCGTCGCGCGCGGCGTTGCTGGCCTTGCGCGCGGCGATGGCGACGAGCAGCCGCCAGAGATCCTCGCGGCTATCCAGCCGATCAAACCGGCCGGTGGCGGCGCCCCGGAAGAAGCTGTCGAGGACGCTCAGCGCGACGTCCTCGCCGTCGTCGGGCCCGCGCGAGGCACCCCGCAATCGCCCCTGGGCCAGCCGCGCGATCCTCGCAAAATAGCGGTTCCAGAGGAGTCGCGAGGCGTCCTCATGCCGCGAGGTCCCCAGGCCCCGGATCCAGCCGGTGACCGTATCGATGTCGTCGGTTCTCATGGGGGAGTGTCCGTCCCGGACGCGATGCGCTTCGATCCGATGTGATCCGATCTTATTGTATTCCATTCCATCCGGGCGCCGCCCGGAAGATCGAATCTGGCGCGTTTGGACCGAGATCGCTGTCGCATTCCTCGGAAAGGTCGAACGAGGTGCGGTCGGGACAGCGTGGTCCCCCTTTCCAGATTATCACCGTGAAGGCGCCCGATCCGCCACATCGTCCGGAATTTTTCTCGGTCCAGGTGCGTGGGAGGCCATCCCTTTCCTGGACGCGGCGGGTCGGAGGCCGGCGGGGTGAACTCTGTGAGAGGGGCATGCGTGGCTCATTGTGCCCGGACCCTCATCGGAAAGGAAACGAACCGTCTTCCATTGAATCCCGCCTCAAGGAGATCAAGAGATGAAGGGAAAGCGACAAGTTGGAATGCTGGTCCTGCTGATTTTCGCGGCCTCGATTGGGGGCCGGGCGGCGAGCGCTGGGGTCGTCTACGTTAGCACGCTGGACGGGGACTCCAGCCTGACCTTTTCGAGCGGGTCCGGCTGGAAAGCCTGCCCGACTTTCTTGCCGCCGTAATCGGGTGGCGCGAAGATCGCCAGCTGGAGCTGGCTCCTACAACAGATCAGCGTTCCCGACGATATCTAGGGTGGCGCGAAGTTCGCCAGCTGGAGCTGGCTCCTCTTGTAGTTGGCTATAGAAGAAGTGGTGGGGATGCCTCGACAGGCGGTACAAGCGAAAGTGTGGAACCTTCGCAGCCGCTCGTTTTTGGAGGTCATCCCCATGGTCAGCAGAGCATACCGGGCGACGCGCGTCAACGATGTC
>DAIDKV010000237.1 GCA_027449865.1 Planctomycetales bacterium | reverse complement strand
GACATCGTTGACGCGCGTCGCCCGGTATGCTCTGCTGACCATGGGGATGACCTCCAAAACGAGCGGCTGCGAAGGTTCCACACTTTCGCTTGTACCGCCTGTCGAGGCATCCCCACCACTTCTTCTATAGCCAACTACATGAAGACCGATCGGACACCATCACCGGGCGTCGGAATCCGGCGGGGCGGTCGGCCAGATCAGCGCGATCGAGACGCCTTGAAGACACAGGACGGACATGGGCTCATCTGGTCTCGAGCGTCCATTCCGTCGAAAGCACACCAGAAATATCGAGAATCCGGCGGCAAAGGCGATCAATGCCTTCCGCCGAGAGATTCACGTTCACGAAGCCACCGTTGCGAAGTTCGCGAGCTTCGCGGAACCGAGAGCGATCGTTGCCAATGTGGCAGGGTAGCTCCCGACAGAGCGCCGGAAAGATCTCAACGTCCGACTCGATGACTTCGTTTACCGTGTTCTGAAGCACATCACGCCAGCTCTCGACCTCAATGGCTTTTCCGAAAATCGTGAGTCTCTGGGGTCGTCGTCCTCGGGGTATCGGCCCCACGTCCTCCGTTTGGTTAGCACCGAAATAGGGCCAGATCGTGAGAACATGCTCCGCCAGCATGTCGGCCCGATTCCTGATCTCGACGACTCGCCAGTCCGTGAAGGACGCGAACGTCCTGTTGAGAGGAAGCGTTCCCACGACCAGCCTTTGCCGCTTCGTGGAGAAGTCCGCATTCGACAACTCCGAGTTGTAGCCGGTGAGCGTCAGGTTCCCCAGGGTATGGAGCCATCATTCGTGGGTCGTCTCCCAGTCCTCACCCAGATGGTCGCGCCAATCGTCGGTGAGGGTCTGGGGCATCACGTGCTCGACGGTCATCGACTCGAACCTCGGAGGCTCCTTGCCGGCCAGTCGGCGCTCGATCCGTTCAAGCAGAAATCGTATCTTTGCCTGCCGGTCCCCCGACCCGTAGAGATTTCGCTCGACGAGATCCTTCCGGAACTCCACGTCCTTCGGATAACCGCGACCGGCCAGGATCGCCTTGACTCCCGCCATAATACTGGAATGAGCCTCACGGCGGATCTGATTGAACAGCCCGGGGAATATTTTGTTCAGTTGGTTCGTCGGCTTGTTACAGACGAACCTGCGAATGACGTAATTTTCGATCACCTTGAGAACAGCCAGGAACTCGTCCCGCCGAAGCTGTCCGGAGTCCATCTCCTCGTAGCACCGAAGCAAGAGCGGGTAAGTGGTTGCGACGTCCAGCCTGTTCAGGGCGGAAATGGCGGCGGAGAGTTCGGCATCTTGCTCCAGTTCGGGCTTCAGAAGACGCTCGTAATGGAGAGCCGAGCGGTGGAGGGTCTGCAACAACTCGATCGCATCACCCTCCCCGAGGCGTTCCTTGAGTCGAAAGTAGACGGAATCACCCCGCAGGAAAGTTCCATCCTGGCCCATCAGGTAATGACGAACGAACTCCGTAAGCTGCTCGCCTCCGAGGGCCTCCTGCATCGGTGACCAGTACCGGGCGTGCATCTCTTCCTGGCGGTCGGAGTGGATCTTCAAGAAAAAGAAATTGCGGATGAGATCGGCCTGAGTGAGTCGCTGGCCCTTGTTATTCAGGCTCTCAAAGACGAGATAGGGATTATCATCCGCACCGAGCGTGATGCTCACAACAGCGAGCCGTTCGGCGATATTTCGCTTCAGCCTCTCCAGGTCGATCCCCGAGGTATGGAATCGGCGGGCGAGAAAGGAATAGGCCGCCCCAATCTGGCCCGCTGGCACAGTACCCGGCTCGCGAATGAGGCCCAGGAAGCCCGGCCGGTCAGCCTGCGTCGGGAGTAATTTGACGTAGTCATTCCCCTTCCTGAAAGGATTGACCAGAAGAGTTTGCTCAATCTCCTGTGCCAGCTCGTCCCGCCCTTCGCGCCGGGCGGTATCTCTCAGGAGCGTGAGAAGGACGAACGTCGTCGTCAATCTCTGCTGACCGTCGATCAAAAGATACTTCGGTACGCCCTCGGGAACCGATTGCGTCTGGATGGTCACGATCGACCCGAGAAAGTGCGATCGGGGACTTCCTTCCTCATCCATCCCGGTGAGGTCATCCCACAACGTATCCCATTGGGGCTTCCCCCAGCAGTACGGACGCTGGAACAGCGGCACGATGTATTGCTTCCCGCCCTCGATCACCTGCTGCAACGTCGTCTCGCTGGCCTTCATCGACCCAGACCTCTCAAACTCATGACAAGCCAAGCAATCTCGCGACGATTCTTGCAGCTTTCCGAGCTTGCGGCAAGCTTCGGGTCTGAGCCTCGCCTCAATTCACGGCAAAACCGGTCAGGAGGCGGGCTCGGGCCGGGTGAAAGGCCAGCACGAAAACGACGATCCGACCTGCATGAATATCCGCCGGTTCTCTACAGAGCAGGTCTCGGCCCTTTCTCGCCGCTCATGATCGGATGGCCCTCCGCATGAAGCAGGCGAGTTCCCCATTGAACGGGCCACAAACGTCTTCTGGCGAATCATGGCTCACATCTTCCAGGTCACCCAACTTGCTGGACCACCGGCCGTTTTTCAGTAGTTTTGCCGCGTGCCTCCACTCACCGTTCTCCGCATACAGGGCCACTTTATCGTAACCCTCGTCAAGCTCAGGCCCGCCATCGGGGTCAAGCTCGTACCCCATTCTCTCATAAGCGCTGATTAGAGCATCCAGGCCGAAGCCGTAACGAGCCCCTTCGGGCCAGTAGACGCCCGGTTCCTCGATCGGCCCGTCCTCGCTGCATTCCCACCATCGCGTGGAGTCACCCGCTGCCCAGGCGATGCAGTTGTAGTGCGGGGTCGCTTCGCTGGTTATCTCGTAGCCGGCTTCCGACAGTTTCGGATAATGACGATCGATGTCCTCTCTCACACACTGTACCCCTCGGCTCGCCCCCATTCGATCCAGGATTGAATCACATCCCGGAAATCCCTGGCGACCCGAGGATCTGCGGGATTCATCTGAGTGATATCCCTCAGGACCCAGAACAGGTGGGATGGCTCTCGGGAGAGGTCAGCGAGAATAAGGGGGATGGCTGGCTCTCCCATCGAGACGAGCTGGCGATAGGCCGGATGTTGCTTCTTCAAGCGGATGCTCGACAGAGGAGCCGTCTCGGACTTCCATTCCTCGGCGATCCGATGGAACGACGCCTCGATCTCGACAGCCCTCTCGGGGTCCAGTATCTTTCTCATGGAATAACGGCTCCTGGCCCGGGGAAATGCCTCGGCAGACCACTTGCCCTGGCTCGAGTCTACACCACGGGAGTGAACCCGGACCATCCCAGGCCGGTCGCTCGACCTGTACGGCGGACTCGTAAAGCAGGTAGCCCAGGATCGGCAGGCGAAGGACTTCGGGGCGGAAAATCGGCCTGGCTTCGACCGGCACGGCGGGTCACCTCGATCATCGGTATAAAAGGGGCATCCTGCGCCACGAAGATACCAACAAATTACACGAGCCGAATCGATCTGGCCTCCGAACTCGCTTCAATTCACGGCAAAACCGGTCAGGTGGCGGAGTCGGGCCGGGTGAAAGGCCAGCACGATATCCTCACGCGGGATGCCCTCGTCCAGCAACGCCTCGGCGACCGGCCGGTTGGTCCCGTCGTGCTGGATCCAGACCTTCCCGTCGATAATACCACCACGCATGTACCCATACGAAAAATCGATCCGATGACGTCCGGCGGTCGGGATGTCGCGTATCGGCACCACCCGAACCCTCAGCCTCGATCCCCTCGGAGGCCCTCGGGGAGATACCCCCGAGGCGATCGCCCGTCGATGGCCTCAAACACCCTTGAGGAGCCGACGCCGCGCCACCACTGCGCAGGCTCCGAGCGCCGAGGCGGCCTCGGCGAGCGGGTCGTCGATCGCGACGACCGGCCCGGCATGCCGCCGGGCGAGGCCGGCCACGTAGAGAGCGCGCAGCGGCTGGCGGCTCCCCACCCAGATCGCTCGTCCCGACTCAACGAGGGGATGGCCCGCCAGGTCCATCACGTCGGCCGCGACGGCCGCACCGATCCAGAACGCGGCGCGGCGGCCCGGGTCGAGTGCCTCACTCAGCGCGGCGATCCGGACAAGGAACGCGGCGCGGCCCAGGCCGAATCGCTCCGCCGCCCGCGCACCGGCGGCTACGGCATCGGGATCGAGGTCATCAGGCCAGGCGGCGGGCAGACTGGCCGCCAGGAGAGTGTGTCGCGCCACCGCCTGGAGGACCTCGCCAGACAGCGTCGTGAAGCTCTGGGTGATCCGGCCGTCGGCGTCGACCGCGACGAGCTTGGTGTGCGAGCCCGGCCAGAGAAACAGCGCCGGCTCGCCCGCCGCGATCCGACCGTCGGCGACCAGCGCCGCATGGACGCCGAGGGTCTCGCACTCCTCACCACGCATCACGTCGGACTCAAACCAGCCGTCGGGTCCCTCGGTCGCCGGGGTGCGGATTCCCGGCACGACCAGGATCGGCCGGTCGTGCACCTCGGGCAGGCTCACCACCGCCGCGCCTTGCGCCAGCTCGTCCAGGCCCGCCGGCGCCTCGACGTGCGGCACGGCGACCAGACCGACCTCCGAGGACAGCATCCCCGCGGCGACAACCTCAAGGTCAACGCCGGGCTCCGCGGCGCCGCGGACCTCGTCGATGACCGCGCGCACCGCTTCCACCAGGGCCTCGCGGCGGGCCCGGCCCGACGGTGACGGGCTCGTTCCCGGTTCGTCGAGCACCGTGTCTCGCACCCCCACCGCGCGCCTCGCGGTCGCGACAAGCCGGGATCCGTGCAGCAGCCGGGCGCGGGTGTTGGTCGTCCCGCCGTCCAGCGCAATGGTCCACGCCGAGGCCGGCCGCGGGCGGAAATCACCCTGGAAGTCGAAGTCGATCATGGCCCCGCTCTTTCCTTGCCGTCGCACCGGGTCGGAGGGATCCTTCCCTTTGTCCGCGAGTCCCTCTCCGGAGAAGGACATTAGAGCACAGCATCCATGGCGACTCCACGTCCCGGCGCATTCGATCCGGGTTCGATCTGGCCGCGGGCGCGCGGGCCAAGCTTCTGGGGAGGCCCGTCACACGAGCGGACCTGGGTGATCCGGATGCCGAGGGAGGAAATGCCCGACCGATCCTGAAACCCAGGCCGGTCCCGGCCGGTATACTCGGACGGTGACGGACGGCGGCAGGGGAGGCGTCGCGATGCGGATATCGATGCGGGATCTCGGGTTTCTGGCGGCGATGGCGGCGGGCGCGGCCGTCGTGGTCGGGGGGATGGTCCGGCCGATGATCCGGGCCTCGGCGTCGCCGACTCCGGCTCGATCGGTGGCCGAGCCGTGTCCCGACGATATCGTGAAGCGGGTCGATGCCACGTTCCGGAGGATCTGGGCCTCCGAGGGCCTCGCGCCGGCCGCCCGGGCACCTGAGCGGGCGATCGTCCGGCGGCTCTCGCTGGCCCTCTGCGGAACGATCCCCTCGCTGGAGGAAATCCGGAGGCTCGAAGACCTCCCCGAAGAACGGAGGGTGGACGCCTGGCTCGAACAGATCCTCCACGATCGACGCTCGGCCGATTACCTCGCCGAGCGGTTCGCCCGCGTGCTCGTCGGCACCGAGGACGGTCCCTTCCTCAAATTCCGACGGAGGCGATTCGTCACCTGGCTCAGCGACGCGATCCTCGCGAACCGGCCGTATGACGCGATCGTCCGCGACCTGATCGCCGACCGCGGACTCTGGACCGATCATCCCGCGACCAACTTCCTCACCGTCACCATCGACGAGAAGACCGAGCGGCCCACGCCCGAGCGGCTCGCCGCCCGGACCGCCCGCGCGTTCCTCGGCGTCCGGCTCGACTGCGCCCAGTGCCACGACCACCCATTCCAGCCCTGGAAACAGGCGCAATTCCGCGGCCTCGCCGCCTTCTTCGGCGCCTCGCATTGCGACCTCCGCGGAATCCGCGACACCGAAAACGATTATCGGCCGACCGATCGCAAGGGGAAGGAACTCCCGACCATCGAGCCCGACGTCCCGTTCCTGCCCGAGCTACTGCCGACGTCGTCTGCCGCCAGTCCCCGCGCGAGACTCGCCGACTGGGTCGTCGATCGCAGGAATTCCGCCCTCGCCCGGGTCACGGTCAACCGGGTCTGGGCGCTCCTCTTCGGCCGACCACTGGCCGAGCCCGTCGACGATCTGCCCGCCTCCGGCGAGTTGCACCCAGCGCTCACCCTGCTCGCCGACGACTTCTCGGCGAGCGGCTACGACCTCCGCCGGCTGATCCGCGCCATCGCGTCAACCGAGGTCTTCCGGCTCGACAGCGCGGACAATGACGCAGGACTCGAGCACGAGGCGGCCTGGGCCGTCTTCCCGATCACTCGACTCCGGCCCGAGCAGGTCGCCGGCGCCGTCTTCCAGACCGGTGCCCTTTCCACGCTCGGTCCCGACTCGCACTGGTTCACCCGCTTCCTCGTCTACAATGGCCGGAACGACTTCGTCCGTCGATACGGCGACACCGGCGAGGACGAGTTCGACGTCCGAGCGGGAACCATCCCCCAGCGCCTCCTGATGATGAACGGGAAGATCGTCCGCGACAGAATCGAGGACGGACTGTTCCCGGCCTCGTCCAATCTCGCAAGGCTCGCCCCCGACGACCGCCAGGCGGTCGAGGCGGCGTACCTCGTCGTCCTGACCCGGCGACCGACCGACGAGGAGCTCGGCCATTTCGTCGGCCGACTTGCCGGCTCGACCGGCGACGACCGAAAGCATCGAATCGCCGACCTCTTCTGGACGCTCATCAATTCGACCGAGTTCTCGTGGAACCATTGAGGCGAGGTCCGAAATGCCACGCACCGCCTTCCCAACAATCGACCGCCGCGGCTTTCTCGCCCTCGCCTCGACCGGCTGGCTCACGCCCATCAGCCGCTTGCTGGCCGACCAGGCCGAGAGCAACCGACGACCGGCGCAGTCGATCATCCTCCTCTGGCTCGACGGCGGCCCCAGCCAGCTCGAAACCTTCGACCCGCATCCCGATACAAGGATCGCCGGCGGCACACGGGCTATCCAGACCGCGGCCCGGGGAATCCAGCTCGCCCAGGGCTACGAACAGCTCGCCGATCAGATGGGGCAGGTCGCCCTGATCCGGTCGATGGTCAGCAAGGAGGGCGACCACGAGCGCGGAACCTATCTCATGAAAACAGGATATCGTCCTGATCCCACAGTTGAATACGCTTCCATTGGTGCCATATGCTGCCATGAGCTGCCAGTCGGCCAGACGGACATCCCCCGGCACATCTCGATCCTTTCCGGGCGTTGGCCGAGCCGCGGCGGCTATCTCGGCGCGGAATACGATGCGTTCCAGGTCGGCGATCCCAGGGGCGAGCTGCCGGACGTCGTCTCGACCATCTCGGCCGACCGGCAGAAGGCGCGCGTCGCCGACCTGGAGGTCGTGGAGCGAGCCTTCGGCCGCGGACGCCTCGGCCGAGTCACGGCGACCCACCATCGAGAGACCATCGCCCGAGCCCGGACGATGATGACCTCCGAGCAGCTCCGCGCGTTTGATGTCTCAAGGGAGCCCGCGGAGGTCCGGGGGGAGTACGGAGAGACTCCCTTCGGCCGGGGCTGCCTCGCGGCTCGCCGGCTCATCGAGGTCGGCGTGCGTTGCGTCGAAGTCACGCTCGGCGGGTGGGATACGCACGTCAACAATCACGCGATCCATGCGACCCGCGCGAAGGAACTTGATCCCGCCTTCGCGGCTCTGCTCCGAGACCTGGCCCGTCGCGAACTTCTCGACCGAACGGTGGTCCTCTGCGGCGGTGAGTTCGGCCGAACACCGAAAATCAATCCGCTCGGAGGCCGCGACCACTGGCCCGGCGGGTTCAGCCTGGCGATCGCCGGCGGAGGGCTCCGAGGCGGCCAGGCGATCGGCGAGACGGATCCTGAGGGAATCAAGGAACCCGCTCGGCCGATGACCATCGAGGACGTCCACGCAACGATCCTGACGGTGCTGGGGCTTGATCCCGCCCGCGAGAACACCGCGCCGGCAACCGGACGGCCGATCAAGCTGAGCGCCGGCCGGCCGATCCGCGATTTGCTGGGATAGGGGTCCGTGCGGGTCTCTCAGTCTCCGCCGTGACCGGTCTGCGAGGGACGGTCCGACTCCAGGCTCCCGGTGAGCATCGCATGCTTCACCTCCTGGATCGCCTTCGTCACGTGGATCTCGCGAGGGCAGGCGGTGCTGCAATTGAAGACCGTCCGACATCGCCAGACACCCTCGGCATCGTTGAGGATGTCAAGCCGCTCGGCGGCGGCCTGATCGCGCGAGTCGAAGATGAATCGGTGGGCGTTGACGATCGACGCCGGACCGACGTACCGCTGATTCCCCCAGAACGGAGGGCACGCGGTGGTACAGCAGGCGCAGAGGATGCACTTCGTCGTGTCGTCGAACCGGGCCCGCTCCTCGGGCGACTGGAGCCGCTCCGTGGTCGGCGGCGGGTCGTCGTTGACCAGGTACGGCATCACCGACTTGTAATGATCGAAGAACGGCTTCATGTCGACGATCAGGTCCTTGATCACCGGCAGGCCGAGGATCGGCTCGACCGTCATCGTGTCACCGGAGAGGGTCCGAACCAGTGTCTTGCAGGCGAGGCGATTCACGTTGTTGATCCGCATCGCGTCCGACCCGCAGACACCGTGCGCGCACGACCGTCGCAGGCCGAGCGTCTCATCCTGGTTCCATTTGATCGCCAGGAGAACGTCGAGAACCCGGTCCATCGGGTCGGCGGAGACCTTGTATTCCTGCCATCGCGGCTCGTCGTCCCGCTCGGGGTCGTAGCGCCGGATGCGAACGGTCAGTTCCCGCGCGGTGTGATCGATCTTCGAGATATCCATGGTTCGGTGGTTCCGATTGATTCCGCGATGGGTCGATGAAGGCCGCTCGGGGTCGGACCTCTCAGTACTTGCGGACCTCCAGCGGATACTTGGGGACGCGTTCGCCGTGCTTCTCGACGTAGATCACGTCGACGTCCTTGTAGACAACGCTGGTCTGGTTCTCGTTGTGAGAGTAGACCAGGGAGTGCTTGAAGAAGTCGTGGTCGTTGCGGTCGGGGAAATCCTCTCGGGAGTGAGCGCCCCGGCTCTCGCGCCGGGCGAGTGCGGCGGCGACGGTCGCCTCGGCCGTTTCGAGCAGGTTACCCAGCTCGAGGACCTCGAGCAGGTTGGTGTTGAAGACCGAGCCCTTGTCCTGAATGCCGAGTTGGCGATAGCGGGCCTTCAGGGCCGCGATTTCGTCGCGGGCCTTCGTGAGCGTCTCCTCGGTCCGGAAGACGCCGCAGTTCTCCATCATCGTGACCTGCATCTCGTCTCGAATCTTTGCCCAGGGCTCGGTCCTCGGACGGGAGAGCAGGGCATCGATCTGTTCCCGGGCCTTCGTCTCCGGATGCGAGGGGAGCGGAGCGAACGATCGAGCGGCGGCATAATCGGCCATCGCCCGACCGGCCCGTCGTCCGTACACAACCAGGTCGACCAGGCTGTTCGTGCCGAGCCGATTGGCACCGTGAACGCTCACACAGGCGCTCTCGCCGGCCGAGTAAAGGCCAGGAACCGGTGTCCCCGAAACGTCGCGCAGGACTCGACCCTCGACGTCGGTAGGCAGGCCGCCCATCGCGTAATGAGCCGTCGGCTGGATCGGCATCGGCTCGCGGATCGGGTCGACCCCGAGATATGTCCTGGCAAACTCGATGATGTCCGGAAGCCGCTTCTCGACCCAGGCACTATCCACGTCCTGACCAGGGTGAAGCGGGCTCGACTTGTACTTGTTCATCGTCTCGGCGCGGATATCCAGGTACACGTAATCCTTGCCGTTGATCCCACGCCCAGCGCGGACCTCCTGGTAGATCGACCGCGAGCAGACGTCTCGACTGGCGAGATCCTTGAGGTTCGGAGCGTACCGCTCCATGAACCGCTCGCCATCCTTGTTGAACATGATCCCGCCATCGCCGCGGCACGCCTCGCTCAGAAGGATGCCAAGCTTGTAGATCCCGGTCGGATGGAACTGGTAAAACTCCATGTCCTCAAGCGGAAGGCCGTGGCGATAGGCAATCGCCGGACCATCACCGGTCAGGGCGTAGGCGTTCGACGAAACCTTGAAAATCCGGCCGAAGCCACCGGTCGCCAGCAGAACGCTCTTCGCGTGAAAGACGTGAAGCTGACCGGTCGCGATCTCGATGGCGACGATCCCCCGGCACTCGCCGTCCTCCAGGATCAGGTCGACCATGTGGAACTCATCAAAGAACGTCACGCCTTGCTTGATGCACTGCTGATAGAGCGTCTGAAGGATCATGTGCCCGGTCCGGTCGGCCGAGTGGCACGATCGCATCACGGGAATCCTCGGCTTGGCGGCATC
Organism: Planctomycetales bacterium; assembly: GCA_027449865.1. Classification (GTDB taxonomy): domain Bacteria; phylum Planctomycetota; class Planctomycetia; order Isosphaerales; family Isosphaeraceae; genus JAKAUH01. Next base: position 919 of record DAIDKV010000237.1, on the reverse strand, counting down.
GGTGCCCGGAGCGGCGTTCGGGTCGTACTTTGGATTCGGCCGGGTGTGGCCGCCGAACCGGCGCTGCGAGATCCGACCCGCGGCTGTCCGGTCAAACGGCAAGCCCATGTGCTCGAGCTCGTAAATCCCCTCGACAGCCTCGCGGCAGAGGATCTCGGCCGCGGTCTGGTCGACCAGGAAGTCGCCCCCCTTGATGGTGTCGTAGGCGTGGTTCTCCCACGAGTCTTCCTCGAGATTCGCGAGCGCCGCGGCAATCCCACCCTGCGCTGCGCCGGTGTGCGACCGCGGCGGGTAGAGCTTGCTTACGACCGCGGTCCCGACCCGGCGGCTCGACTCCAGGGCCGCCATCAGCCCCGAGCCACCCGCGCCGACGATGATGCAATCGAACCGATGATAATGATTCATGACGTCCAGGTTTCCCCATCGAGGATGGCTCGGGCTCGGTCGACGCCTCGACGACCGTGCTGCGTCAAGGCGTCGGCCTCGAGGTCGACACCAGGCCGGCTGGACCTCTCGCGGTCTCGGACCACCGCGATGCCACGATCCCGCCCCGCTCGGCGCGCTTCTGGTCCAGGTAGTTCTGGTCCTTCTCGAACATCAGGATCGCGTAGCTGCCGATCGTGGTCAGGACAATCACCGAGCACCAGATCAGAGTGTGGACCAGCACGCGACGGTTGCGCCGGATCACGTATTCGTCGAGGATCTGCCGAAGCCCATTGAAGCCGTGAAGGACCGCCAGGTTGATCATCGTCAGGTCCCAGAGCCTCCAGAGAACCCCTGTCTTTGGGTCGGCCCACCGGTTCGCGACGAACTCGTAATTCACCGTCTCCACGTTGTGGAGGATGTGCGTGATGAAGAGGTGCCCCAGCGCGAGTAGCACCAGGACCAGCCCCGAGATCCGCATGAAATACCAGGCCGC
>DAIDKV010000236.1 GCA_027449865.1 Planctomycetales bacterium | reverse complement strand
CATGCCAACGTGAGGCGATGAAGCGCCGCAAGGTCATGCGAAAGGCCCGATCCAAGACGAAGCGTCCCATCCTCCTGGCCGACCTGGAACGGCGCTATCGTGAACTGCCCTCCTTCTAGCTCTCTTGCGGGTCATTGAATTATAATAGTCTCGTTGGGGGGGTGATCCCCCGAAGAAAGGACGACGACCCGGATGTTTACCTCCTGGAAACTTGGCCGGATTGCGGGGATTGATGTCTTCGTGCATCCGACTTTCCTCCTGTTGTTGCTTCTGCCCGACGTCTGGTCGGGCGGACTCGTCTCGCTTTTCCTGGTAGTCTCGGCGTTCGGCTGTGTTTTACTCCATGAGTTCGGCCACGCCTTGATGGCGCGTCGGTTCGGAATTGAGACCGAGGACATCACGCTTTACCCGATTGGTGGTGTGGCTCGATTGCGCCGACTGCCGAGGGCCCCAGGCGCTGAGCTTGCGATCGCGCTGGCAGGACCTGCCGTGAATTTCGCGATTGTGGGGGGGTTGCTGCTCCTGGGTGTGATGGGGCTTGGTGTCCTGCTCGACGACGCCAATCTCCGGGTCACCGCGATTTTTCTGGACAACCTGCTTCTGGTGAACCTTGGCCTGGGGCTCTTCAACCTGATTCCGGCGTTTCCGATGGACGGCGGGCGAGTTCTCCGGGCCTTTCTGAGTGGGTTTGTGGGCCGGAGCCAGGCCACTTCCATCGCGGCCGGTCTTGGTCGGGCCCTGGCCCTGGCCTTTGGGATCGCTGCGTTACTGGTGACTCAGAACCTGCTTCACGTTGCCCTCGCGGCGTTCATCTTCCTGGCCTCGCGTGCCGAGGAATGGCAGGTTCTGGAAGATGAGCAACGGCGTCGGACGAGTTCCACGCCGCCCGGGGGAACATGGACAGCACCTCCGGGATACCACTGGGTTCGTGCGGGGAAGGATGTCTGGCAACTCGCCCCGATCGTGGTCTCCTACCAGCAGCGTCCCCATCCGAGGCCGACGTCGTGGAGTTGACGCCGATCGTGGAGTTGGGAGTCGCCGAGGCGTACGCGATTCTCGCGGAACGCCTCGGCGTCACCGATCTCCCGCCCCTGAAGGCGATCGAGAACGAGGACTGGGGGCGGGATTATTTGCTCAGTCGGTTCCTCGAGTTCCCCGGGCCGAGGCTGGCCGAGGTGGGAGTGACCGACGATAGCTCGCGTGATCTTTAGGAAGATCGACGACATCCTCGAACGCGAAGGGCAAACGAGACGCATCCCAGGCCGCTCAGGATCAGCGTCCAGGAAGCGGGCTCGGGCACGCTCTGGAAAGTAAACTGTAGATTGTCCATCGTAGCCGCCAAATCGTAGGACGAGACCGAGAATTCGATCTGATTGAAAACCTCGCCCTGGAATCAAAAGTAATTATCCATGGATGTCAGGTTGGTCGAGGCGGAGCCGGAATCGACGACTTTGCCATTCAGAAGGGCCGTGAAGGAAGTGGTTCCCGTCTGAGTCGCGATGGCGAACGCAGCCGCCGTAACCGGGCGGCTGAACTGGATGGACTCGATTCGATTGGCCCCTACATTGGCGATGAAGTTGGTGAGGTAGTTCCCTGAGATGTTGGGGAAACCCGGATTCCCAATCTCGTCGTACATGGCGAAGGGGCTGAATGTCACCCCATAGGCCGCGTACTGATTGGTCACCTCCGTTTGAGCCGGCAAGACGATCTCGTCGAAGGTCAGGACAACCCCCGGGTTGGAAAGGCCAACCGCGCTGCCATTGATGAAGCCGGCTTCCGCACGCGACACGGTAAGGCACATGGCCAGTGCCGCCGTGGCAATCAATCCATGTCGATACATGAAGTTCCCCTTCGCCGGATGGGATGAGGGAGCGGCGGAAGCCGGCACCTTTTTCTTCCGCCTCCCATCTGCCGAGGGGAGACTCAGGCTCCCTCTCGCGGGAATTAGGGTTTCGCAGGTCCTTTCAACCAGCCAAGATCCCCTTACTCTTTGGCTCGATGGTGAAGTTCGCGTTGTTCGGATTGAGCGGCGTGCCATTCAGAGACGAGACGCCGCTCGGCGGGGCATAGATCACCGTGAGCTGGCCGCCCGCGGTGAATTTCGGCTTGCCGACGTAGGTCAGGGTGACGGCATTCGCCGAGGGATCGTAGGCAGCCGAGAGGCCGACCGGGATCTCTCGGATTGTTCTCCTTTGCTTGATCGCCGAGTCAAGGACGTAGTTCGCGGAGTTTCTGGACGTCGTCGGATTCATCGGGGCGCTGAAATCGAGGACGGACCACGACTGTTCGGCTCGACATTTGCCATGGACCGCCGAATCGCCTGCTGACCGGGCGCATGGCACTCTCCTGGTCCCTGGTGACGGGATCTCATGATCCGTGCCGTGCTTCTCCTTCGGCGGCCCGGCGACCGCGGCGC
>DAIDKV010000235.1 GCA_027449865.1 Planctomycetales bacterium | reverse complement strand
CCCATCCATGGTTTGACCCCTTGCCCATCGATATCCAGTCCCCAGAACTCCCCGGGGCCGCACTCTACCACAAGAATCTGACGTTCTTCTATTGACGATTCTGGGTGTCCGGCAGAAGAGACAGAAGCCGACGTGCACCCGGGCTTCTTATGGATTGTGGATCGGGATTGCGGGCGGTCGCCCCCGGACGGTATTGGTAGAGATTCCGCCGTCGCGAGGTGCGACCGGCGCGCCTCCGCCGCCTTGCCGAGGGAATCCCGTGGGCCTCCGAATCCGAAGGATCGACTGCGCCAGCGACGACGCGAACCAGGCGATCGCCGAACTCCGAGAACAGCTTAGCCCACGAGGGAACGTGGTCAGCCCCGAGGGACGAGCCCGGACCATCGCCGCGTTTGGCGAGCCGCTTTCGCCCCCGCAGGTCGTCGAGCGGATCTGCGACGACGTCGCCTTACGCGGCCTGGATGCCCTTCTCGACTACACCAGGCGACTCGATGGGACTGACCTCGACGCCAGCCGCATCCGTGTCCGGCCGGACGAGCTGGAGGCCGCTCACCAGAAGGCCGACCCCGCCTATCTGGCGACAATCGGCCGCGTCCGCGACAATGTGACCGCCTACCAGCAGGCGATCCTTCACCGTGATGTCCGGATAGCCGCGACCCTAGGCGTCCGCCTCGGCCTGCTTTATCGCCCTCTCCGAAGAGCCGGCGTCTGCATTCCGGGGGGCGCGGCCGCTTACCCGTCGAGCCTTTTGATGACGGTCGTCCCCGCGCAGGCGGCGGGGGTTGCCGAGGTCGCGGTGATCGTTCCGCCCACCCGCTTCGGCGGCTTCAACGACGACATCCTCGCCGCCTGTCACGCCCTTGGCGTCACCGAGGTCTACCGCGTCGGCGGAGCGCAGGGCGTCGCGGCCCTCGCGTACGGCGTCCCGGAAATTGACCTCCGGCCCGTCGACAAGATCGTCGGTCCCGGCAACCTGTTCGTCGCCCTCGCCAAGCGGCACGTCTTCGGAACGGTCGATATCGACAGCATCGCCGGCCCGAGTGAGGTCGTCGTGATCGCCGATGCCTCGGCCCGCCCCGAATACCTCGCTGCCGATCTTATTAGCCAGGCGGAGCACTCGCCAGGCGCGAGCATCCTGTTGACGTGGGACCCTTCGCTGATCGACCGAGTGATCGCCGCACTCGAGACCCAGCTAGCCCGCCTGAGCCGAGGCGATCTAGCTCGCGAGAGCCTGGAACGCTTTGGCGCCCTGATTTTGACCCGGTCCGAGGACGAGGCTGTGGACCTCTCCAACGCGATTGCGCCGGAGCACCTGCATGTCTCGACGTCCGATCCCGACCGCCTGGTCTCCCGCCTGACCGACGCTGGTGCGATCTTCCTGGGGCACGAGACGCCGGTGGCCTCGGGCGACTATGCGGCGGGACCCTCGCACGTCCTTCCGACGGGCGGGACCGCTCGATGGGCCTCGGGCCTCTCGGCGAACGATTTCCTCCGCCGAACAAGCCTCATCGGGCTTTCGAAGCCGGGCCTGGAATCGCTCGCCCCCGACATCCGCCTGCTGGCCGACAAGGAAGGTCTGACCGCCCACCGGCTCAGCGTGGACCTCCGCCTCGGCGCAGGAGAGCCCCACCCATGAGCGCCGAAGATTCCGAGACCTGTACTATCCGTCCGGTCACGCCCGACGACTGCTCGCTCATCGCCGAGCTGGTCCATGAACTCGCCGACTACGAGAGACTGGCCGACCAGGCAAAGGCAACCGCCGACGACTTTCGCCGTCATCTCTTCGGCGAGCGTCCCTCGGCTGAGGCCGCCATCGTCGAGGTGAACGCTCACCCGGTTGGCTTCGCCCTCTGGTTTACGACCTTCTCAACGTTTCTAGGGCGCGCCGGGCTCTACCTGGAAGACATTTACGTTCGCCCGCCGTACCGAGGACGTGGGATCGGCAAGGCCATGCTGGCGATGCTTGCTCAGCTCGCGATCGACCGTGGCTGCGGCCGACTTGAATGGTCGGTCCTCAACTGGAACACCCCGGCGATCGGCTTCTACGAGGCGATGGGCGCCCGACCGGTCGGCGAGTGGACCGTCTACCGCCTCACCGGCGAGCCCTTGCGGCTCCTGGCCGAGGCCGGATCGTTGGAGCCCGAGGCCCGCCCATGACCCGCCTCTTCCGCCCGAACGTCGCGAGCATGGCCGGCTACGTCCCCGGCGAACAGCCCCGCGGCGGCGGCTTTATCAAGCTCAACACCAACGAGAACCCGTACCCTCCCTCGCCGAAGGTTCTCTCGGCGATCGTTGAGGCCGTGACCGACCGTCTTCGCCTCTATCCCGACCCGATAGCGTCTACCTTCCGAGAGGCCGCCGCCAGCCTCCACGGTGTTGATCCCTCGATGATCCTCGCCGGCAACGGCTCCGACGACATCCTCACGATCATCACCCGGGCCTTCGTTGGTCCCGGCGATCCCGCCGCCTACGCTACCCCCAGCTACCTCCTCTACAAGACTCTCATTCAGCTTCAGGACGGGCGTGACGTCGTTATCCCCTACTCGGCCGACTGGACCATCGACCTCTCCGCGCTGAAGGTTCCCGGACTGAGGCTCGTCTACATCGCCAACCCAGACAGCCCCTCCGGCACCGCGATGACTCGTGACCGGATCGTCGAGATCCTGCGATCGGTTGATTGTCCCGTCCTTGTCGATGAAGCTTACGGCGATTTTGCCGATCCAGGATGCCATAGCATCCCGCTTTTGAGGGATCATCCGAACCTGATGGTCTCTCGGACGTTCAGCAAGGGATACAGCCTGGCGGGCATCCGACTGGGCTATCTGACGGCCTCGTCGGAGATCATCGACCAACTGGTAAAGGTGAAGGACTCGTACAACTGCGACACTCTAAGCCAGGCGGCTGGGGTCGCGGCGCTCGGAGACCAGCCTTACCTCGCCCGGACGCGATCGAAGGTCATCGCGACGCGAACTCGACTCACCGAGGCCCTCCGGGAACTCGGCTACACGGTCCCGGAAAGTCACTCCAATTTCGTCTGGGCGACTGCCGGCCCAACCGCGCGGGAAGTTTTCGCGAGGCTCAAGGATCGCCGGATTCTTGTCCGACTGATGAGCTATCCGGGATACCCCGAGGGTCTGCGCGTGAGCGTCGGCACGGACGAGGAAATCGACCGATTCCTCGACACCCTTCGAGAGATCATCTGAACGGATCAACGACCCATGAGCCGACGAGCTGAGATCGCCCGAAAAACCCGTGAAACCGAGATCCGCCTGGCGATCGACCTTGACGGCGAGGGCCGGGCCGAGGTCGCTACCGGCATCGGCTTCCTCGACCACATGGTCCATCTTCTGGCCCGCCATTCACTGATCGATTTGACCGTTGAGTGCCAGGGCGATCTACACGTGGACGGCCACCACACGACCGAGGACATCGGCATCTGCCTCGGCCAGGCAATCGACGAGGCGCTTGGGAATCGGGCAGGGATCCGTCGATATGGCCATTCGATCCTGCCGATGGATGAAACGCTTGTCACCGTTGCGCTCGATCTGGGAGGTCGGCCGTACTGGTCGTGGGAGGTCACGATGCCAACCCCCCGCGTGGGCGACTTCGACAGCGAACTGGCGGCCGACTTCTGGCAGGCCGTCGCGTCCCAGGCCCGAATGAACCTGCACGTCCTGCTCCATCGCGGCCGGAACACTCACCACATTATTGAAGCCATTTTCAAGGCAGCCGCTCGCGCCCTGCGTGAAGCGGTCGAACCTGACCCGCGTAGTACCGGCGTTCCGTCGACCAAGGGGACGCTTTGATTCGAGGATTTCGCCGGCAATTTTCCGTAGTCCCTTGAGTCAGGTATCTTTTCTCTTCGGTGATGACGGGCCACTTTCACTCGAACACGGGAAAAAGGACGATCATCAACGTGGAGACAATCGCGCGCACGAAGAAACTTGGCGGTCTGATTCACGCGGGTCTGGCTCTGGTCGCCTGTGGTTTGCTGGCCTGGGTACTCTCCAAGAACGCCGACGAGATCCACAAGGTCTACGATCGTCCGCTTGATTGGAATCTCTTTGCGATCGCGGGGCTGATCTACATGATCGGCGTCGTCTCGACGTTCGTCCGCTGGTACTTCCTCGTGAAGGTGGTGGACCCCCGGTTCACCCTCCGCGCGGCGATTTTGCTTGGCTTCATCGGCAACCTGTTCAACCTGCTCATCCCTGGGGCCGTTGGTGGCGACCTCATCAAGGCGGCCTATCTCTCGCGGATGCACGTCAAGCGGACCCAGGCGATCGCATCGATGGTGATCGACCGCATTCTGGGCCTGCTCGGACTGTTCTTGCTGGCGAGCGTCGCCGGAGCGTTCATCTGGTCGGCAGCCTCGCCTGAGATCCGCAAGCTAATCGTCGCCGCCTGGATCATCAATTTTTCCACGCTACTCCTACTGGTGGCCATCTTCAGCCAGGTCTTCACCCGGATCTTCCCGGGACTCGGTCGTGGTCACGGGAAACTTTCCCTGATTGTCGATGAACTCAAGGAGATGTCATCGACCTATCGCCGACGGCTCGATGTGGTTGGCCTCGGCTGGTTGATGGCGGCTGGCAACCACACGCTCAATGTTCTGGCTTTCTACCTCGTTGGGAAGATGCTCTTCCCTTCAATGCCGACGACGCTCACGCAGCACTTCCTGCTCGCCCCGCTCACTCTTTTCACGATCGCCGTCCCGCTCCCGTTCGGAGCCCTCGGACTCAGCGAGTCAGTCGCCGATGTTCTGGGAAAGATGGTTAATCATCCAAGCGGGATGCTTGCGATGCTCGGCATCCGCGTCCTGATGTACGGTGGAGCGCTCGTCGGACTGGTCGTCTACCTCACTCGGATTCGAGAAGTCCGCGCCCTGGCTGAGGCGGCTCGCCATTCCGAGGATGAGTGATTGCTGAGGCGGCCTCTCCCTCCACCTTCCAGAAACGACGCCATCTTCACGAGGTAGCCAGGAGGATCCAGGGAGAACAGGGAGGTTTTGAGGGACATCCATTCGCAATTGCGGCTAATAAAAGTCCGGCTTGTGCGTCTAAACCTGGAGACGGCGGGATGGTCCCGCTGGGATGAGGGTCGATCGACCGAAGCGCCAGGGGAGGTAACGTCACATGAATCCGACACCCGCGCGAGGGGTCCGTTGTGTCGTGGCGGTCGTCGCCATGTTTGGGGGGATGGCGGAGGTTCGAGGGCAGGGGCTGATTGTTGATCAGCGGGCGATGGTCCCGATCGCCCGAGCTTACGAGATTCGAGAGGTCAGCCTCATTGGGAAGCTGCGTGACCAGGTGGCCGAGGTGCAGGTCTCGCAGACCTTTCACAACCCCGGTTCGGTCCAGATCGAGGCGGAATTCCTGTTCCCCATGCCCGAGGAAGGAGCCGTTCAGGATTTCGTTCTGATGGTCGACGGTCGAGAACTGCCCGGGCGGTTGCTGCCGAAGGACGAGGCGCGTCGAATTTATGAGGAAATCGTCCGGCGGAAACGCGACCCGGCCCTGCTCGAATACATGGGCCGTGGAATCTACCGGACCAGCGTCTTCCCAATCCCGCCGGGCGCCAATCGGAAGGTGACGATGCGATACACGCAACTTTGCAGGCGTGAGCGCGACGTCGTCGAGTTCAGCTATCCGATGAGTACCCAGAAATTCACCGCGAAGCCGATCCAGCGGCTCTCGATTGATCTGAACATCCGTGGCAAGGAGTCGATCAAGTCGGTTTATTGCCCGACTGACGACGCCGAAATTCGGCGACACGGGGATCACGAGGTTGACGTGCGCCTCGAGCGCAGGGATGTGATCCCCGACCGCGATTTCCGGATGGTCATCACCTTCGCCGAGGGATCGTTCTCGGCCTCGCTGCTGAGCGATCGGCCGAGTGACTCGGACGACGGCTATTTTCTGCTACTCGCCAGCCCTGAGGTGCGCGCCGCCGGAGTCAGGCCGATGCCCAAGACCGTCCTCTTCGTGATCGATCGATCGGGATCCATGGCTGGCAAAAAGATCGAGCAGGCACGGCGGACTCTGAAGTCGGTCCTGGACAACTTGCGCGAGGATGACCTTTTCAACATCATCGCGTACGACGATCGGGCCGAGCCGTTCAAGCCCGAGCTGCAACGTTATGACGCCCGCATTCGCGAAGAGGCTGCGCGGTTCATCGACAACATCCGCGAAGGCGGCAGTACGAACATTGACGCGGCACTTTCGTCGGCACTGGGAATGATCCGTGACCGGTCTCGGCCGAGCTATGTTCTTTTCCTCACCGACGGACTGCCAACCGCCGGCGAGACCGACGAACGGCGGATCGCCGAGCGTTGCAGGAAGGCGAACGAACATCGTGCACGGGTCTTTTGCTTCGGCGTTGGGTACGACGTGAACGCCCGGCTGCTCGACCGGCTCAGCGGCGGGAATGCCGGGACCAGCGAGTATGTTCGGCCCGACGAGGATATCGAGGCGCACGTCGGGCGGTTCTACGGGAAGATGACCAGCCCCGTCCTCACCGAGATCCGGCTAGAACTCTCGGGCGTGGACATCAACCGGACCTATCCCCGCGACCTACCTGACCTGTTTGAAGGCGGTCAGCTTGTCGTGGCCGGCCGGTATCGACAGGCCGGGCGGACGACCATACGGATCTCAGGACGCGTCGCCGAGGAGCGCAGGACGTTCGAGTTCCCCGCCGAGTTGGCCGGATCGTCGCGAGGGTCAACCCACGATTATGTGGAGCGATTGTGGGCTGTCCGGCGAGTCGGCGACCTCATTGACCAGATCGACCTGAACGGCCCGAACCGCGAGCTGATCGACGAGCTGGTGAACCTGAGCCGGCATTACGGGTTGCTGACGCCTTATACCGCTTTCCTAGCCGATGAGAACGTCCCGCTCCACGCCGGCCTCCAGAACCAGGCGCGGACCCGGATGGCCCTTGAGTCGCTCCGCCAGGAGAGTGGCCGAATGGGGGTGGTGCAGCGTCGGGACAAGCAAGCCTATATGCAGGCTGATCGGCCCGGGATGGGTCAAAGCATGAGCGGCTCGTTCCCGACGCAGCGCCAGATGATGGGCGGCATGGGCGCCAGTATGGCCAGGAAGAGCATTGGAGTAGGGCAGTCCGGATTGGGCGGGGCGGCGGCGACCGTACCAGTCCAGGCGAACGCCTCGGCTCCGATGGCGAACGCGAGCCAGGAGCAGGGATCGGTCGCGAAGCCCCGTGAGCGGGTCAAACAGATCGGCGCGAAGACGTTCTTCTTCAAGGGCGGACGTTGGGTTGATTCGATCATCACCGCCGAGGAGGAAGCGAAAGCCCGGAAAATCGTCCAATTCACCGACGCCTACTTCCGCCTGGCCCGGATGCAGGAAGCCGAGGAAAATATCTACCTGAGCCAGGACGAGCCGATCCTGGTGAAGCTTGCGGATCAGGTCTACCGGATCGATCCGGCGCCTCGGAATGCGGTCCCTTGATCGATGAGCCCGCGGGATTCGACTCCTGCCCCACCATCGGAGGCCATCCCGGTCTTCAGGCAAGAGCCGGCTCCAGCCGACAATCCGCTCCGATCCACGAGCGATCCCCATCCCAGTCGGGGAAGCCCCGGTTCATCGATCCGGTGGTGGGCGGTGGGTGTGAACGGAGACCAACTCGGGGCGGATGAGCTTCTCTCCGGCGGCAAAACCCCGGCGCAGACGTGCGGCGATTGTCCGGTGTTTCTCCGGGTCGTCCGTCGACACGGTTGAGACGGCGCGCTGTCGGCGAGGGTCAAAGGTCTGGCCTTCCGACTCGAAGGGCTCCACTCCCTGGCGATAGAGAATGTCCTCAATCGCCACTCGAATCGAATCAAGGATCCCTCGAATGGCGGCGGAGCGGTCGTCGCTGGCCTCGACGTCGGGTCTCGCCTCGATCATCTTGCCGATGTCGTCGTGAAGCTGGATGAGATCGGCAAAGATGGGCCGCTGTACTCTCAGGAGCAGATCGTCCTTGTACTCCTGAAGCTCGGCATGGAGTCGGTCGACGATCCGCTCTCGGTTCGCCTCGGCGCGGGCGTCACGCTCGAGGAGCGACTGGATCGCATCAAGCCGTCGCGAGAGGCGATCGCCCATGGCCTCGATCGGGTCGACCCGCGGCGAATCCTCCACCTCCGGCGGAGGCTCGTCGATGTCCTCGAAGTGGCTCATGCGATGTGATCCTTCCCGGCGCTGGCTTGCGACGCCGTGCCTCACCGTTAGACTGGGCGCATCCCGCGATCGGCCGCGCGGCCCGATCGATGATCCGGGCCATCCTCAGGAGACCCACCGATGAAGCTTCCCTCCGCACGCATTCTTTGGACCGCCCTCGTGATCCTTCCGATGGTCGGTGCTGACGATCCAGAGAAGCCGAACGACAAAACCCTTGGCAGCCAGCCACCCGAGGGCGCGGTCGTCCTCTTTGACGGCAAGTCGCTCGATGGCTGGGTCAAGCGAGACGGCAAGACCCCGGCCGACTGGCCCGTCGCGGACGGGACCTTCACGGTGGGCCACGGCGACATCCAGACGACCCGACAGTTCGGCGACTTCAAGCTGCACCTGGAATTCAACGTCCCCTACATGCCCGACAAACACGGCCAGGGCCGGGGCAACAGCGGCGTCTATCTCACCGGCAACCACGAGCTCCAGGTTCTCGACTCCTTCGGCCTGAAGTCGCGGAACAACGACTGTGGCGCGATCTATCAGCAGATCGCCCCGCGGATCAACGCCTGCAAGCCGCCCCTCGAATGGCAGACCTACGACGTGACCTTCCACAAGGCAGATGTCGACGCCGAGGGCAAGGTCGTCAAGAAGGCCCGCGTGACCGTCATCCAGAATGGCATCAAGATCATCGATAACGCCGAGATTCATCCCACGCCGGGAGGGACAAGTGCCCGGCCCGGCTCCGACGGTCCACTCCTCCTGCAGGACCACGGAAACGCTGTCAAGTATCGGAATATATGGATTTTGCCGCTTCGGTAATTTGAAAATGGTTTTTGGTTCTTGGTAATTGGTAATCTGGGGCGATTGATGCTGTCGCTCCTCGTCCGAGGCGGTGATTCATCAAGCCAACGAATTACCAATTACCAATTACCAATAAAAATCAGGAACAAGCCTTCTTGAGGGCGTCAATGGCCGGCTCGTAGTTGGGCTCGGAGGCGATCTCGGGGACGATTTCGACGTAGGTGATGGTGTCCGCGGGATCGACGACGATCACGGCGCGAGCGAGCAGGGGAACGGGCAGGTCCTCGATCAGGACGCCGTAATGCTCGCCGAAGCTTTTGTCGCGGGCGTCGGAGAGATTCTTGACGTTGTCGATATTGGCGTCGGTGCAGAAGCGTGCCTGGGCGAATGGCAGGTCGGTGCTGACCGTGTAGGCGGCGACCTTGTCGCCGAGGGCCTTGAGTTCCTCGGCGAACCGCTTGGTCTGTTTGTTGCAGACGGGGGTGTCGAGCGAGGGGACAATGTTGAAGAGCCGGGCCTTGCCGGCCGTGTCTGCCAGGGAGACCAGGGCCAGGCCGGCGCCGACGCAGGTGAAGTCGGGCGCCTTGTCGCCCGCTTTCAACTTCGGCCCGACGAGGGTCACCGCATTCCCCTTGAAAGTCACTTCACCTTTTCGCGATTCGGCCATGTCTGCGTCACCTCGTGTCTCAGGATTGGGTCGGGTCGCCAGGGCCCCGTCGGGTGCGACGAACAGGGTAGCACTGGCCGCCGTCCGGTGACTAGGGGCCACCGACCAGTGCTGGTTCTTGATCGCGACGCGATCGGGCGGCAAGTGGTGATGAAATCCCGCCACGAATTGGATCTACTGGAGGAATCAGGCCCGGGCGCGGATCCCAGTCCAATTCTCTCGATGGTCGCAGGAAGACCGATGTCTCGCGGACGTTATGATTTCGACGTGATTGTGGTGGGCGCCGGCCATGCCGGGCTCGAAGCGGCCATGGCTTCAGCACGGATCGGTCTGCGGACCGCCCTCCTGACCATCAACTGCGACTCCGTCGCACAGATGAGTTGCAACCCCGCCATCGGCGGTGTCGCAAAGGGCCAGATCGTCCGCGAGATCGACGCTCTCGGCGGCCAGATGGGCCAGCTCACCGATGCGACCGCCATCCAGTTCCGCCTGCTCAACCGCGGCAAGGGGCCAGCCATGCACAGCCCCCGCGCCCAGTGCGACAAAAAGGCCTACCAGTTTCTCGCCAAATTAAACGTGGAGCGGCAAGAAAATCTCTCGCTCCGTCAGGAGATGGTCGAATCGATCGTCGTCGAAGGTGGTCGTGTCGCGGGTGTGGCATGCCGGGGGGGTGGGTATTATCGCGGCGGGGCTGTTGTCCTCACCACTGGGACGTTCCTCCAGGCGCTCATGCACACTGGCGAGGTGAAGACGCCCGGTGGCCGGGGTGGCGACGTGGCCGCGACGGGGCTCTCGAAGAGCCTGCTGGATCACGGCTTTGAGCTCCGGCGATTCAAGACCGGTACGCCCCCGCGGATCAATGGCCGGACCATCGACTTTGACCGCGTCGAATGCCAGCCTGGCGACCATCGCCCCGTTCCGTTCTCGTTTCTTACCGAGACTATCGACCAGCCCCAGCTTGACTGCCACATCACCTACACCAACCCTCAGACGCACGCGATCATCCGCGAGAATCTCCATCGGGCTCCCATGTATTCGGGTCAGATCGCCAGCACCGGACCTCGGTATTGTCCGTCGATCGAGGATAAGGTTGTCCGGTTTGCCGACCGTGATCACCACCAGATCTTCCTCGAACCCGAGGGGCGGAACACGCTCGAATACTACTGCAACGGAATCTCCACCAGCCTCCCGCGAGACGTTCAGGAGGCCGTCATCGCACTGATCCCTGGCCTCGAACACGCCGAGATCATGCGGTTTGGCTACGCGGTCGAATACGATTATGCTCCGCCCGTCCAGCTCGGGGCGAGCCTGGAGGCCAAGCACATCCCTGGGCTCTTCCTCGCCGGTCAGATTAACGGGACGACCGGCTACGAGGAAGCCGCCGCTCAGGGGCTCATTGCCGGAATCAACGCTGCGCTCGGTGTCCGGGGCAAGCCCCCGTTGATCCTGGATCGCTCTCTTGCTTATATTGGCGTTTTGGTTGATGATCTCGTTACTCGGGGGGTCGATGAGCCTTACAGGATGTTTACCAGCAGGGCCGAATACCGGCTTGCTCTCCGGCACGATAATGCCGACCTCCGCTTGACCGAGCTCGGCCGACGAGTTGGGCTTGTCGACGATCATCGATGGGCGAGGTTCGAGGCTCGTCGCGATGCGATTGGACAACTCCGCGACGTTTTAAAGCATCGGCGTCACGTTGGCGATCCACTTTACCAGATCCTCCGAAGGCCGCCGACTTCCTGGAACGACCTGGTCGCGATCGACCCCAAGCTGGCCGAATCCGGCTTTGCCGACGACGTAATCGAACAGATCACGATCGAGGCGAAGTACGAGGGCTACATCACCCGGCAGGTCGATCAAATCGAGCGGTTCCGCCGCCTGGAGGAGAAGTCGATTCCCGCCGGGCTCGACTATCGATCGATTCCCCAACTTCGCGCCGAGGCCCTCGAGAAATTCGAGCGAGTCCGTCCCCGGTCGCTTGGCCAGGCCGGGCGGATTAGCGGGATCAGCCCCTCGGATATTGCCACCCTCCTCATCCACCTCAAGCGTAACCGCGCCGAGACTACCGGATCGGATCTCGGATAAACCGACCGGAACGAGAAATGTCCGTGCGAAGGATAGGCAGTCGGCCTTTGCGCGGGTTTGACCTGGGCTGGCAGTGGGGCCCTCGTTCCGCAGCAATCTCGGGAAGCTGTTCCGACTTCGGTCGAGACATGGGGGATTCGCCGACTATCCGAGTGCCCGTCGGCCGAAGAGGCACGCGAATGGGCATTCGGGGGGCATGATCCCTCGCTCTTGTGGAATCGACCCGCTTTCACCAGTTTAAAGACAGCCGCGCCGGCGCCTTTTCGCATTTCTCCCTATCTTCCACCCAGGCGGAGGCGTTACATTCATATGAGGGCTTCCCGGACTTCGGGGCCGGTCCGGCGAACTGGGAGGGATCGGGCGGATGCACCATTCACATTGACAAGGTCGGGACGCGCTATACAATTGGTCGAGCTGGTAATATTGGTAATTTCTACAGGCTTCGTAGAATTTAACAGCCACGGATTACCGATAGACTGGTGCGAACGACGCGGCAAGGCGAGTCGTCTTGGCCGCCATTGGATGCGCGTCGTGAGCAGGGCAAGCAGGGAGGCCGATCAGGAGATCGTCCCGGAGCGGGCGGGGGCGCGTTCTTGATCCTGGAAGACGGGATAACCAAGACCATGAAGACCGTTTTCACGACGGGCGAGGCGGCCAAGATATGTAAGGTGAGCCAGCAGACGATCATCCGCTGCTTTGACTCGGGCCAGTTGAAGGGGTTCCGGGTGCCTGGCTCCCGATTCCGACGGATCCCGCGCGATGCTCTCTATCGGTTCATGAAAGAGAACGGCATTCCGACCGATGCGCTAGAGAGCGGAAAGCGTCGGGTGCTGATCGTCGATGATGATCCGGCGGTGGTGGAGTTGATCTCGGAGGTGCTGGCCGGTGACTCGCGCTTTGAGACGCGAGTTGTGAACAACGGCTTTGGTGCGGGGATGCAGGCGAAGGAGTATCATCCGGACCTGATTATCCTTGATGTGATGCTGCCGGACATCAACGGTCAGGCGGTCTGCGAGCTGATCCGCCGGGATCCAACGATGGCCGACATCCGGATCATCTGCATCTCGGGGATGGTCGAAGAAGACAAGATTCAGGAGCTTCGAGATTCAGGGGCCGACGATTTCCTGCACAAGCCGCTGGATATCGATGAACTGATGCGCCGGATTTGCCGATTGCTGGACATGGAAGCGAGTGTGCCGGGCGTCGGCGGCTGATGATCTCGCCAAACGAAGGCGGCATCGGCCGATTCCGCGACCGATGCCCGGGACGCGGGCGGGAAGGAGTCCCATCGCGTTGCGAGTGCCCATCCATCGGGGAACAACCGAGAACCTGAGGCGTCGGCTCCTCCGTCTGGAGGGGCTGCCGCTCCGGCCGGCCTCAGCGCGGGCTTATCTGACCGCGCTCAGTGATCCCACGGCCGATGAGGAACCAGAGGATCGGCCGGTTTCTCGGGGGCTGCCGATCTGGGATCTTGACCCGGGCTGGCTAATCGCTGGAGCATCGACCGGGCTGGGTTGGGATGGGCTTTCGACGATCGCCGGGCGGTCGTGGTGGCCCTCGTCGCTTGGTTCGGGTCCGGTCGGCGAGCTGCTGGATCGACTCTGGCGGCATTCGGTGGCTGTTGGGATCTCGGCGCGTCGGTTGGCGCGTGAGGCAGGCGACTCCGATCCCGAGCTGGTGGGCAGGGCGGGTCAGCTTGTGAGGCTCGGATGGTGGGCGGTTGCGGCCGTCGATCCCGATTGGCTGCTTACCTGGTGGCAGCAGTCTGACCCTTCGGCACGTGAGCGGATGGAGCGTGCCGATCTTGGCACCGATCTGGACGAACTCGGCTGGCGGATGGCCGAGCGGTGGGGATGTCCTGAGGTGGTTGTCGACGCCGCCTGGCTTCGTGGTGACCGCGACGGCGAGCTGGCGACCGCGACGTCCGATCCCGATCGAATGGCGATCCTCCGCGAGGCGTATCGGCGTGCCGAGCGAACACCCTGGTCGCTTGACGACCCGAACCGCGAACCGCCCGCCGCCGATCCGGCCCTCCGGATTTTGATGGCTGAGGTGCAAGCGAGGTGCGGGTCGGCCTGTGTTGACCCGACCTCGACGCGGGATGAGGAACGAGCGGTCCGGCAGAACGCCCGGCTCCGTGTCGAACTGGGACGGGCTCGACTGCGTGCGGATCGTGCCGAGCGGTTCCTCGATGCCTTTACCACATCGCCGCGTGGTGAGACGCCCGATGAATGGGCCGATCGAGCCTCCCGGGCCTGGTGTGCGGAGCCGGGTATCAACGCCGCCCGAATCACCTGGTCTGAACCGAAATCCGCCTCACTCGAGGAGGCCAACCGCCCGGGCGCTCCGACGGTGGAGATCCCGCTTTCGACCCGCGGCCAGGGCGGGGCAACGGTTCAGCTCTGGTGCCGCGAGGGCGACCTGTCGATCGCCCACGATCGGGATGAATCGGCCAAGAAGATTGTTCGTGCCTGGAGCGTCTGGGCCGAGGCGATCCTCGATCGCGACCGGCTGGAACGCCGGCTCCGTTCGGCAGTCGGCTCATTTCACGGTCGGGTTCGCTCCGAGGAAGATCGGCTCCGCCTCGCGAAGCTCGAGGCACTCGGCGAGTTTGCCGCCGGTGCGGGGCACGAGTTGAACAATCCGCTCGCGGTGGTCGTCGGCCGGGCACAACTGCTCCTGGCTCGCGCCGAGGATCCCGATGTGGCCCGGTCGCTTCGGATCATCCTGTCGCAGGCACAGAGGACCCACCGGATTCTCCGCGACCTGATGTTCGTGGCGCGACCACCGGAGCCTCGACCGAGAACCTGCAAGCCGCCGGAGCTTCTCGGCTCGGTGCTCGCTGAGTTGGGGCGAGACCTAGAAACCCGGGGCATTCGGCTGCTCGCGGACATCGACGAATCGTCGCTCGCGACCTGGACTGATCCCGAAGGACTTCGGCACCTCGCGGAAATTCTGCTACGAAACGCGATCCAGGCGACCCCCCCGGGTGGGCGAGTACGGGTGCGCTCGTCCATCGAAAACGGGGAGCTGGTCTGGTCATTTGCCGACACCGGCAAGGGAATGAGCCCCGAGGAATCCGACCACCTTTTCGATCCGTTTTACTGTGGCCGGCAGGCCGGGCGCGGGCTCGGATTAGGACTCCCACGAGCGGCAAAGATCGTCGAACAGGCCGGAGGACGGCTCCGATGGAGCTCGTCGCCCGGCCGCGAGACCCTATTCCAGGTACACTTGCCGATAAAGGCGCCCCCCGCGCCCGAGGTTGACGCTCGCTCAATGTCCCGGCCGGATTCCGCGCCTACCCTGCGATTGTTGAAATCCTAGGCACTCGCTGCACGAACAACCATCGCATCGGCGATGTCGTGACAGTCGATGCAGAGGAAAGTCACGTTCAGGGGCTCGGTGTAATCCCAGTGGTGGCGTTCCAGCCGGGCATGACGTCGACACCACGAGCAGACCTTCGGCCGGTCGATCAGGCCAAGTCGCTCTCCGATCGCTGCGGCATACCGAGCCGATCGGGTTCGAATCCGCCTCGGCTTCAGGCCGTCGAGGCTGATCTCAAGGTGTCGCTGAAGGCGGGTCCACAGGGCACGATGCCGATTGCGTCGACCTTTCCTCATGGCTGGTCACCCGTTTGTGGAAGACTCGATCAACCACCCCAGTTCTTCGACGTGAGACGATCGACTCCACTCCCTTCGCGGGGCGTTCCGAGAATCCTTGCCCCTTCCTGCTACCTGTTCCATTCTAAGAGGTAAGCGAACCGCGTACCAATTCCCCTGTCGAGAACATTTTCATCGTTCCGTGTCACTATGTCTGTGTTGTGCTGGTATTGCCGAATATGCGATGCTTGCGGGTTGTTTGGGCACTTGTTTTCGACCTCTGCTATTTCGAAAAGCAATGAGTCTTTGTGTTCGTTTCGTGTGTTGTTTTTAAGCGACAAGACTTGTCGCGGGCCATCGATGGGTCCATCCTGTTATGAGGAGTTCTCCGGCTTCTCTCAAAAAGCAGGACATGACTCACGCGGCGGAGGTTCGTAACATTCGAGCCACGAAGAGCTGAGATCGGGCTCGCCGTGCCGCACATTCACCGGGAGATGGAGTTTTTTTTGATGCTTGGGTTTTCCTGTCGAGCTGGCGACGAATTCCTTCGGGTAGTCGCCGTGGGGCTGGGCATGGTGATGGCTGGGACGGTGATCTCCGGGACCCCGGCGCGAGCGGGGAGTGTCTCATTCACCGACTTCAATCTGGTAACGATCGGGGCGAAGGGAGATCCGACGCAGGGGAATGTGGGCACTCAGTCGGACGTTACGGGATCGGCGTTCGTCTCGGGGAGCCTTCTGGCGACGCTCACCGTGGCACAGGATCTGCCGACTGTCCCGACCCCCTCGACGAACCCTGTCTACGGGCTTGAGGTGCTGAACAACATCGAATCCGGTATCAACGTGAATAATGGCTACAGCGTCGAGTATGCAGGGACCACGGCGGGCAACATCAATCTCAACGGCGGTGGGGTTCTCACGAAAGACGCGAGCGGTATCCTGGCGGCTGCGCAGACGACGCTCTACAACCAGGTGGCGGCGGCCTCGGTCGATTTCAAGAATCTTGTCCACGGTGGGATCGAGCGTCAGCAACGCGCCGGTCAACACTCAGCCCGCGCTGACCTTCAACTACACGGGCCCGGCCAATGGGGTGGCCGTCTTCAATATCACGTCGAAGGATTTGCAGACCTCGAACCTGCAACTGTACCTCAACCCAGGGCAGGCGAGTTCGGTGGTGATCAATGTTTCGGGCACCGATAATGGCGGCTCGCTGACGCTCTCGAACCTTAGTTTCGTGACCGGTGGGGGCTTTTCCGACGCGATCGCCTCGAAGATTCTCTGGAACTTCGAGGACGTGAGTGGCACCCTGAACCCAGGCTCGGGCGGGACATTCCTCGGTTCGATTCTGGCGCCGACGGCGAGTCTCGACGCTTCAAACGCCATTGACGGATCGGTGTTTGTGGAGTCGGTCACGACCGCTGGCGAAATCCATTACAAGAACAACGGCTACGTTGTTCAGTACAACGGCTTCAATCCGCTCTCGGTTCCCGAGCCGTCGTCGATGGTGATGGCCGCGCTCGGGATGCTCGGCGTCGGCGCCGCGGGCTGGGGTCGCCGCCGGGCGTCATGAGGTCGGGGCCTGCCCCGCCGTTTTCGTCCGTAAGATAGACTTGGGTGTCCGGAGCGGCGATACTACGTAGGGCCGGTCTCGTGGAGGGGCCGGCCTTTCGTCGTTGATCGGGATCGTGACGATGGAGGCACGGCTGATGGACGAGGCGAGAGATGAGGCGGCCGGGCACGTCCCGGCGATCAGCCGTCGGGCCTGGATCGGGATCGGCCTGATCGGCGCGGCTGGCGCCGGGCTCTCGGGGCGATCGACGGCCCAAGGTGCGAGTGGGGCGGCGGCATCGGACGAGGAAAAGCTGATTGTCCGGAGCCTTCGCCCACTGAACCTCGAAGCGACTTCAACAGCGCTTGATCATCGGATGACGCCCGCCAATTCGCTCTTCGTCCGGAGCCATTTCGGGGCGCCGGCGGTCGAGCTCGAGACATGGGTGGTCGAGATCGTTGGGCTGGTCCAGCATCCGCTGAAGCTCCGGCTCGATGAGCTGGGACGGATAGAAACGGCCTCGAAGACGGCTGTGATCCAGTGCGCCGGGAATGGCCGGGGGCTGTTCCGGCCGCGCGTGCCGGGGACACCCTGGGAGCGTGGGGCGGTCGGCCAGGCGGAGTGGTCGGGCGTGCGACTGGCCGATCTGCTCGACCGGGCCGGCGTGCAGGAAGGCGCGGAGCACGTTCATTTTTACGGGTCGGACGCGCCTCCATCGCCGAAGATCTCGGCATTCGTCCGGAGCATTCCGATCGACCGAGCCCGAGACCCCTCGACTCTGCTGGCCCTCCGGATGAACGGCGAGCCGCTGCCGACCCTGCACGGAGGGCCGGCCCGGGTGGTCGTCCCCGGCTGGGCGGGGAACAACTGGACGAAGTGGGTGCGTCGGATCGTCGTCTCCCGAGAGGAGGCGCCGAGCTTCTACATGCAGACGGCCTATCGGATGCCTCGGACGCCCGTCCCGCCGGGCGCGCCGGCCGGAGCGGTCGCGATGCTTCCAGTGACCTGGATGAACGTCAAGTCGCTGATCGCCTCGCCGGTGCAGGGGGGATCGGTGGCCTCGGGGCCGGTCGAGGTGCGAGGAGTCGCCTGGACGGGTCGCGGGCACGTCACGAAGGTCGAGGTCCGGGTTGACGACGGTTCCTGGAAGGAAGCAACCCTCCGCGACGACCCCGAAACGGGTGCCTGGCGTCGTTGGGGGTTCCGGCTTGAATCAGCCCGACCGGGCCGACACGTCGTGGTGGCTCGCGCGACCGACTCGGAGGGCGAGGTCCAGCCCGAAACGCCCCCGTGGAACAAGAGCGGCTATCTCTGGAACGGGTACGATACCGTCGCGTTTGAGGTGAAGTAGGGCCCAGGTGAGGGAATGACCTGATGTCGACCGTTCGTTACCTCTTCATGGCGGCACTCTCCCTGGCGATCGTCGGATCGTTGATGGTCCCGGCCCCGGCCCGACAGGACGACGACGAGGCCGAGATGCGCGAGTTGCTCGCCCGTCGGAGTCTGGAAGAGAACTGCCTGATCTGCCACACGATGGACCTGATCGCCGGCCAGCGCCTAACTCCGGCGCAGTGGAAGGCAGAGGTCGTCAAGATGATCGGCTGGGGCTCGCCGCTCCCGAAGGAGGCGGCCGACCCGGTCACCGAATTCCTCGCCCGCCACTATTCCGACAGGGAGCCGACCCCCGTGCCGACGCTCGCGACCCTGAAGGACGTCGACTCGTACGAGGTGCCAAAGGAGCGAAACGCCCCGGCCGAGGCTGGAGCCGACCTGAAGCGTGGTGAGAAGCTCTACGCGACGACCTGCGCCAACTGCCACGGCCCGAAGGCGCTCGGCGGCGACCTCGGCCCGGCGTTGGTCCACAAGGCGATCCTCGACCGGCCGACCGACTACAATCGAATTCTGTTCGAGGGTCTCCGGCGGATGCCCGGCAACAAGCAGACCCTGAAGCCCGAGGATAGTGTGGCGATTCTCGCCTGGCTGCGGAGCCTCTCGTATCCCGTGCCGCTTGACCCGGGCGGCCGGTAGCCCGGTCGACGTGCCGATTCCGGATTGCCCTCGACAGATCCGGACGATTCGATACAACTCATCCCCATCCGTCGTCCTGTTTGCGATCGGTGAGGCTTCCACAGGGAGGTAGGGATGAGGAGCAACTCCGGTTGTCGGTGCGTGCGAGAGATCCGCAGGCTGGCGGCTGCCGCGGTCGTCCTGATCGGGCTTGGCAGCGGGGGCGCGGCCCAATCCCCTGCTCCCGACGAGCCGCCGCCGATCAGCCCACTGTCTACGACCGGAGCCTCCGGAACTTCAGACCGGACTGAGCTTCCCGATGATTTGCTGCCGCCCGGCCGGCGATACGCGACGACCGCCCCATTTTTGGGGGACGAGGATGAAGCCTTTCGCCTTCTGAAGAGGGCCCGCGTGCTCGCGTCGCGTTCGGACTCAAGGGAATCGCAGACCTTCAAGGAGGCGATCAAGGCCGTCGATCGAGCCTTTGAACTGGCCCCCTATCCGCTCTATCAGGTCGAGGCACGGTGCATCCGGGGGCGATTATTTGCGAAAGTGAAGGAGTCGGATGCCGCTCTGACAGACCTGTCCTGGGTGATTGAGCGGGACCCGGATCATTTCGCGGCGCTGGCTACCCGCGCCAGGATCCTGGCCGATCGAGGGGAAATCGACCGCGCGCTCGTCGATCTGGATCGAGGTTTCTCGACTTCCCCC
This sequence comes from Planctomycetales bacterium, assembly GCA_027449865.1. GTDB lineage: Bacteria > Planctomycetota > Planctomycetia > Isosphaerales > Isosphaeraceae > JAKAUH01. The sequence continues at coordinate 87,056 of DAIDKV010000235.1, read as the reverse complement.
TACAAGGTAAGCCCGGCCCTTTTGACCCTTCGCGGCTGGTGCCACGCCGAGAGAGGCGTGCGCGATCGAGCCATCGACGACTACAGCGCCGCGATCCTGAAAGACCCGAGTTGGCTCGAAGCGCGATGGTATCGTGCCCAATGCTACCTCGAACTCGACCGGACCGAGAAAGCCCGGGAGGATATCGAAGAAATCCTTCGCCTTCGCCCTGATGATCTCAAGGCACACTTCGCGCGCCTGATCCTCCTCCTGGGTGCCGAGAATTACGTCGACGCGACCGCCGAAGCAACACGCCTCACCGCGATCATGCCGGATCAGCCCGGTCCTTACCTCCTGCATTTCGGGACCCTTTACCTCGCCGCCGTCGGAAGCGACCGCCAACTTGCTCGGATCGATCGGATCGCCGCGCGAATCGAGCCGATTCTGCCATGCTCTCGGGCTCCCGGACTCGTCCGGGCCCTTGCTACCGGAATGAGCGGGATGGGCTGGAGGGTGGTCATGGCCGATCTGGATCGGTGCCTTGCGATGGAGCCGGCCCTCACGCCGCTTTATGTCCTCCGCGCGAATTATCACGCGAAATCTGGGCGATATGTTCCGCTGAGCAAGGACATCGCCTGCGCCATCCTGTCGTTCAACCCGAGGGAATACTCCGCGCGGATCTGGGTAATCGACTGGAAGGGACCACTCTTCGGATTCGAGCTGTCCTGGAAATGGAAGGGCGGGAAAGATCACGGGGAGAAGCAGGCCGACGCCGCGGATGCGTACCAGAAATGCCTCGACATGGCCTTCCAGCAACTCCTCGCCTCGGCGTTCGGCTCGTCGCGCTAGAAGGCCGCGACACCACCTGTCCGCCGTCCCCCATTCTGCTAGAATGGGGGGCATGAACGTCATCGTCGTGGCCTGCAACAGTCTGCACCTGGGCTTCCTGGGTGCTTATGGAAATGCCTGGATCGAGACCCCCAGCCTGGACCGGCTGGCGACGGAGGGGGTCGTCTTCGATCATCACTTCCCCGAGAACCTCACCACGCTCCCGACCCGACGGAGCTGGTGGACCGGTCGATACGGATTTCCCGACCCCGAGGCCGGCTGGACGCCGCTCCGGCCCGACGAGCGGATCCTGCCCGACCTACTCTGGAGCCGGGGCGTCCGGTCGGCGCTCATCTCCGATGTCCCGCTCCTGCGAGAGACCGGGCTCGGATATGGCCGGGGTTTCGATGAGGTTATCTGGATTCGAGGACAGGGCTATGACCCGCTCGTCCCGAAGGATGATCCCCGCGCCCGGGGCGTCTCGATCGACGACGACCCCGGCCTGAGGCTTCCGCCCGACGACGATCCCGATTACGAGCTCTGGAAGACGCGGTGGGAGCAGTATCTCCGCAACCGGGCCGTCCTGAAGTGGGACGTGGACGAGGAGAACACCGGCGTCGCGCGGACCGTGAACGCCGCGATCGACTGGCTGGAGCGCAGAGGTACCCAGAAAGAGCCTTTTATGCTCTGGCTCGACCTCTTCAGCCCTCATGGTCCGTGGGACCCTCCCCAGCCATACCGAGACCAGTACGTCACCGTCGACCCAGACGAGTTTGAGGCCGGCGAGGAGGGCGATCTCGTCGAGGACGAATCCGGTGACCTCGACGACGAGATCGATATCGAGGAAGTCGCCGCGCTGATCGACGTCCCGGGCGGTGCGGTCGGCGATGTCCTGAGCGAGGCCGAGCTGTTCCGGCTCCGTCGGACGTACGCCGGGACGGTGACAATGGTCGACCGATGGCTCGGCGTCCTCTTCGAGGCGATGGGCCGGCTCGGTCGGATGGACGACACGCTCATCATTTTCACCAGCGACCAGGGAGAGCCGCTCGGCGAGCACGGGTACGTCCGCCGGTTCCGCCCCTGGCTCTACGAGGAACTGATCCACACGCCGCTGATCATCCGAATGCCCGGCGGCCGACACGGCGGTATCCGGCATCAGGCGATCGTTCAGACGGTCGACCTGCTGCCGACGGTCCTCGCGGCACTCGGCGTTGCGCCGGTGCTCGACGAACCGATCCTCCACGGATACGACCTGCTCCCGCTGATCCGGGGCGAGCAGACCAAGGTGCGCGATTACGCCTGCCTCGGGATGGACGTCGCCGAGTTCGCGATTCGGACGCACATCTGGCACCTGGTCGTCCCGGCGGAGTCCGACCCCGACGAGCCCCGATCGCCCGAACTGTTTCGCAAGCCCGAGGATCGATGGGACCAGCACAACGTCGTGGACCAGTTCCCCGAGATTGCCGACCACCTCGAATTGACCCTCCGCCGATTCGTCGAGGCCGTCACCCGCGACGACTTCGAGGAATTGCCCCACCTCCGCGAGATCGCCCGGCTCGGAGCGAGGTGACGTCGAAAAGGATTTGATCGACAGGAGGCGAACGCCACGAGCGAGCCAGCCCTTTCGACGAATCGGCTCTCGAAAGATTCCTGGTAGCCTCTCGCACGAGTTCACGGATCGCTTGCGATCCTCAATCCGGAGACATTCGCGTGTCTCGACTGTTCGCCGGAACTCCCTGGGATCGTCCCCCGACCTGCGACCGTTGCGATCGGCCGGAGCCCGAATGTTCGTGTCCGCCGCGTGTCTCGGAACCGAAACGAATTCCACCGGCCGAGCAAACCGCACGGCTGACGACCGAGCGGCGGGCGAAGGGGAAGCTCGTCACGGTGATCTCCGGACTTGATTCGGAAGCCAACGATTTGAATGAGCTCGGGACCCGTCTCAAGAACGCCTGTGGCGCCGGTGGAACGGTGAAGGACGGGCGCATCGAGCTTCAGGGTGATCGCCTTCAGGCGGCCGAGAAGGCGCTCCAGGCGATTGGCTACAGGACCAGGGCGGGCCGCGGTTGAATGGTGATCGTTGGGGACGGTTACTTCGTCTCCCCGGCCGGTGAGACGGTGAGCCGCCCCTCGGCGGCCGATGCCTTTGCCAAAACTCGATCAACCAGTTCCTCGGGGACAAACCGTTGCAGCGCCTCAGACCCGCCAAACCGCGCGACCTGCCGGATCAGCGAGCTGGAGACGTGCGAGAACTCCGCGTCGGCCATCAGGAAGACCGTGTCGATCCGCGGGTCGAGTTTGTGGTTGGTCAGCGTCATCCCGAACTCATATTCCATGTCGGAAAGCGTTCGGAGACCTCGAAGGATCACCCGTGCCCCGATCTGGCGGACGTAATGAACCGTCAGCCCCTCGAATGCTTCCACACTGACGTTGTCAAAGGTCCCGGTCACGGTCCGGGCCATCTCAACCCGCTCTTCCACGCTGAAGAGCGACTGCTTGTTCGGGTTCACCCCGATCCCGACCACCAGGTGCTCGAAGAGGAGCCGACCGCGCCGAATGACGTCGAGGTGGCCCAGGGTCATCGGGTCGAACGTTCCCGTGAAGACAGCCTTGCGATAGGGATCGCCGTGCATCCTTTGTTCCCTTCCAATAATGGAACCTCGATGGGCCGTCTTCATGAGGCCAGGGAGAGCAGAACCGATCCGAGGAGAGCAAGGTCGTCGTCGTTGTTGTAGACGTGCGGACTGATCCGGAGCCGTCCCCGCCGGCAGGCAACGGCAACGCCCCTTCGCTTGAGCTCGAGGGCCGCGACGACCGGGTCAATCCCTTCCTTCTCGATCACGACGATCCCGGAACGGTCCTCGGGGCGGACCGAGCCGTGGATCGACCATCCGGCCGCGAGGGCTCGCTCGCGGACAGCCTCGGCGCGATCGGCGATCCGATCGGCGACGGCGTCGGGACCCCACTCGAAGAAAAGATCGAGGCTGGCGCCCAGGGCGAGCAGGCCGGGCATGTTACAAGACCCGCCCTCCCAGCGCTGGGCGTTCGGCTTGAGGCGGAACTCGGGCACCGGCGCGTTGTATGATCCGACCACACTATGCCATCCGACTCCGATCGGCCGGAGACGGTCGATCCAGTCGCCGCGGACATACATCAGGCCGGCACCCTCGGGGCCGAGGAGCCACTTGTGGCCATCGGCAGCCAGAAAGTCGATCGGCGTCCGACGGACATCAATCCGGTGCGGTCCGAGCCCCTGGATCGCGTCCACGAACAGCGCGACCTCGCGTTCGTGGCAGAGTTCCACCAGAATGTCGAGGTCGTTCCGAAAGCCGGTAGCAAACTCGACGTGGCTGATGGCCAGGAGTCGGGTCGTCCGATCGATGGCCTTGACCAGGTCCTCGGGCCAGATCCGGCCTTCTCGGGTGGGGACCAACCGCACGGAGACACCGCGCGACTCGAGGTTCATCCAGGGGAAGAGATTCGAGGGATACTCATCCGCCGCGGTGACGACCGTGTCGCCGGGCTTCCAGGGGAAGCCCTCGGCAATCAGTCCGATCCCGTGAGTCGTGCTGGCGACGAAGGCGATTTCGTCTCGGTGCGCATTGAGCAGCGCGGCGACCGTCCCTCGGATCTCCTCCACTCGGTTTCCGTGTTCAGGCCAGATCACGACGCCGTCGCGCTCCTGAGCCTCAGCCCAGTGGCGCAGGGCATCGCCTGCCCGACGGGGCAGCGGCGAAACCGCCGCGTGGTCCATGTAGGCCCACCGTCGGGCGACCGGGAACTGCTCCTCCCGGATGTCCTCCCAGTCGATCGTCGCCGTTCTCTCCAAGGCCCGCCTCCGGTTTCGGCCCACGCCGTCGGCCACCCTCAGCGCCGGGCTGATTTCCCCATGATAAAGAGCACCAGCAAGGTGATCAGGCCAGCTCCCAGGTAGCCGGGAACGGGATCCCCCTTCGACTCGCCGCCTGCCGCCGGGGCGTCTTCCTGCGCCCGAACCGTGGGCTGTGCGGCCGGGACGAGGAGCAGTCCGAGGGCCAACATCAATGGGGCGATCCGCTTCGCGATACCGGACATGTCTTCGGGCTCCGTCGAGATTCCACGTTGGGGTTAGAAAGTGGGCGGCGTTCCCTGTCGGACCTGAGCCGAGTTTCGAGATCGTCGTTTCGAGGTCTCGCGGAGGGCCAGCGGACGGCGGTCGGATTCTCCGGTCATCGGAAGCCATTCTCGAAGTGGCCGGACCCGACGGCGGAACTCGCGCCGGGCCATGGCCACGGCCTTCCACGAGGGACCTCGCGATCGCAGATGGGACACGTAGTCGTCCAGTTCGATCGCCCAGAAGCGATACTCGCGCCCTCGGAATTCGTAGGCTCCGTTATCGCCTGGTAGGGGAAACGCGGCGATCGGCTCAGCGTAGGCAAAGGCCAGCACCGAGCGAAATCCGGGCCCGAACATCGCCTGCCAGCGTACCAGTGCCTCGAGGTCGTTGGTCGTGACCCAGTTCTCCCAGGCGCGGAGGCCACGCGAATCCTTTCCCTTCTTCCCCTTCACCTCGACCACCAGGTTGGAAGCGAAGGCAGGATAGAGCAGGAAGTCGGGGTTTTTGAGGCCATTCTCGCCGAAAATGGCGCGGCGTGTCTCGTCGATTGCCACGCAGGGGACGCGCAGCGATCGGACGAATCCTTCAAAAGCCGCCTCATAATGGTTGGAACGCCGCGCCATCGTCATGCTTCCCGGATAGGACCCTGGGCCGACGGATTGCCTCTCGCATGTCCCATCATCCGGATTCGGCCGGCGCGGTCAATGCTCCGGCCTCGGATTCCGGCCGTCGATCGTCACGATGGGCAGTCGAGGACCGCGCATCCTCGGCCGTCGACGCGGCGGCAGGACCGCCTCGGCATATTCCCAGAGCTGTTCCGGTGTCTCGAAGACCCGCTCGAAAGACCAGTCCGAATCGTACTCGCAGTTGGTGGTCTTGTACTCTCGACAGATTTTCGGCCGGTTGAAGTAAATCCCACAGCGATGATCGGGCCTTAGAAAATGGCACCGAGTCATCACGAGCAGATACCAGGTCGCCTTTTCGACGTAGATCATGACCTTGTCGTGGGCGAGATACCATCGAATCGCGTCGTAGTCATCCCAGGTCGTGGGAGTCTCGATCGGAAGCGAGAAGTACCGGCAGCACTTCCCGGTACAATGATCGCAAAGACATTCACCCGGCTTCAACTGGGCTCGGGTCGGCTTCGGTTCGCGGGGCTTTCGGGCCGTGGTCACGTCGCGGGTCCTTGACGGGTCGAGTCGATCCGAGGCGAGTCGAGGGCGGCGATCGCCCCGGCGACCGCCTCGACGTGTGATTCAGTCGTACCGCAGCACCCGCCGATGATACGAACATTGTACCCCACCAACTCGCGGACCGCGGTTGCGAACGCGGACTGTCTCGCGGTGTCTTCCGGATCTTCCGGGGCGATTCCCGGCTTGAAGAGCAGCGGAACGGGAACAGCGGATGCGAGTCGTCGGGTTGCTTCCAGCATTTCAAGCAAGACGGGGCGGCAGTTCGATCCAATCACATCGGCGCCGGCATCGACCAGTCGACGGGCGGCGTCCTCGATCGGCTCGGGCCAGGCCCAAAGGCTGGCGATCAAGGGCGGCCGACCAGGGATGGAGGTCAGTTCCCGGAGCACCGCCAGTGCCGTTTCCAGTCGAAGCGTCTCAAGGATCAGCCCATCGACGCCAGCCTCCATCAGGATTTTAGCCTGTTCCTGGGCCGCACCAATCCTGTCCGCGGCGGTGGGGCCGATATCTCCGAGGACAAAACCCGATTCTCCGGCCGCGCCACGCGCCAGTTCCACGGCCCTCTGGTTGATCTTCTCAAGATCGTTCACGCGGTCGAATCGGGAGAGCCACGACCGATTCGCGCCGAAGGTGTTCGTCAGAAGGGCCACGGCGCCGGCTCGGACGTCGCGGGCGTGGACTCCCGCGACCTCGGCGGGGCGATCGAGGTTCCACAGAGAGGGATCATCGTGGCGCGGGTCGAGACCGAGGGCGATCAGGCGAGTCCCCATGCCGGCGTCGAGCGCGATCGGCCGCCGCACCATCGCCTGAAGGAGCCTGCTCACGTCGGCTTGGTCCGGTTGCGGAGCCGGACGCTGACCCGGACCAGGAACCGCGTTTCCTCGTCGGTGAGAGACGAACGACCCTCGTTGTAGAGCTTCGTCAAGATCTCGTCCATCCGGCGTTCTTCCGCGGCCTCGCGTGCCATCCGGCGCTCGCGACGGAGTTCCGACCGCCGCCGCCGCCATCGCTTCAGGGCACTCTCCGGATGGGGACCAGCGGCGGCCGTGCCGGCTTCGAGGCTGGTATAACCTTCGGAAAAGTCGTAGCCGAAGAGGCCATCGTCGAAGTAGCCGCCTTCCTCAAGCATCCGGGCCTCGATCCGAACCATGGACTCGACCACCAGCGCCAGGCCGATCAAGACCCATCCATCGCCACCCAGGCTGATGACCAGACGGAGGAGCCCGACGGCACCCAGAACCAGGACACAGCTCCGGGCTGTCCAGAAGGCGGCTGGATTATCGCGTGAGGCGATCGGCGAGTGGCTTCCCTGCCAGGCTCGGAGTGCCCGGCCGAAGTCAAACGGGAGTGCAGGGATCAGGTTCGCCAGCAGGAGAACCCAGTTCCAGTACGCGAACCAGCCGATGGCCCAGACGACCCCACCCGCAGGTGCCAGGCCCTGAGCCATTATCGGAGCACCGAAGTCGGCCTTGCCGTTGCCGAAGGGCGACCAGGGAACGTGCGCCCCGGCCAGCACTCGCAATCCGATCGTTGTGGCAAGGAAGAGGAAGGCACTGGTCATTGGGCCGACCAGGGCGATCCAGTAATGCTCGCCGGACCGGATCGAGAACGACGGTCCCACCAGATTTCCCATTGGCCAGAGGTGAACCTCGTCCTGATCACATTCCAGCCAGGAGGCGGTCGCGGCATGGCCCATCTCATGGAGCATCAGCGCCAGCAACAACAGGCTGAGCCATTCGGCCGTATGCAGGACATGTGCTAGAGGCGCCTCGGTCCCTGGCCAGAAGAGCGCAGCGAGGAGTGACCAGGCCACGAAGACGATCAGCACGATATGGACCCGGACCGACGTGCCGAACCATCGGCCGAGGGGGATCGGCGACCAGGTCAAAGGATCGCTCATGGGCGGCCACTCGGAGGGGATGGCGCGCGTCCGACCAGGGACGCTGCTCTCCTGAACTTCTAAGTTATCAGTCGCCGCGGCTCGCCGCAACGGAAGTCGCAAACGGTGTGCCGGGCTGGAAGTGGGCGAATCGCCTTCAGAGAGGGCAAGGGAAGCTCCGAATTCCTCAGACGCGGGAGGGTTGGGGCCGCGGGAGGGCGGAACGGCGGGATGGTCAGTTGGACGGGAAGACGCTACCTTAAGGACTAGCCTTGGAACAAGGCGGTGGGCGTCGGTGAGGGAGCCGCGCCCGCGTCCCGGAGATGCGGGGAGAGAGACGCTTGCGGATCGGGATCGGCCACGACACGCATCGGATGGAAGAAGGGCGCCCTCTGATTCTGGGCGGGCTCCGGATCGAGCACCCGAGAGGGCTGGTTGGGCATTCGGACGCCGATGTGGTCTGCCACGCGGTCGCCGATGCTCTCCTCGGCGCCGCCGGGATGGGCGACATCGGCGAGCACTACCCCGATACCGACCCGAAGTGGAAGGGACTCGACAGCACTCGGTTGCTTGCCGAGGTGGTCGACCGGATCGGCCAGGCGGGCTGGCGGGTCGTCAATTGCGACGTGATCGTCCATGCCCAGGAGCCGAAGCTCGGACCGCACAAGCCGATCATCCGGGCGAACCTCGCGCGGCTGCTCGGCGTTGCCGAGGGCGAGGTCAACGTCAAGGCCAAGACCGGCGAGCGAGTCGGCCCGATCGGCCGGGGCGAGGCGATCGCCTGCGAGGCCGTCACCCTCATCGAGGCCGCCACCATTCCGGGCGCGAGAGATCGATCGGAGTCCGTCTGACATGCCGCTGCGCGTCTATAACACGATGACCCAGGCCAAGGAGCCCTTCCGGACCGTCGTCCCCGGCAAGGTCGGGATGTACGTCTGCGGTCCGACGGTCTACTCGCCCAGCCACATCGGCCATATGGTCGGCCCGGTCATCTTCGACACAATCAAGCGATACCTCACCTACGCCGGATACGAGGTTACCTGGGTCGTCAACATCACCGACGTCGACGACAAGCTCATCGTCCAGGCGCAAAAGGAAGGAACGACCGTCGCCGAACTGGCCGGGCGCGTCACTCGCGATTACCTCGATTGCCTCTCGGCGCTCTCGGTTGACGGGATCGACCGGATGCCTCGTGCCACGGAGCACATCGCCGAGATTATCGAGATCAATCGCGAGCTGATCGCGAAAGGGTTCGCCTACGAGTCGGGTGGGGACGTCTACTTCGAGGTCGGCAAGGCGCCCGATTACGGTAAGCTCAGCCATCGAGACCCCGAGGAACTCATGGCCGGCGCCCGGATCGAGCCGACCGCGCTGAAGCGCCATCCCGGCGACTTCGCGCTCTGGAAACGCTCGAAGCCCGGCGAGCCCTCGTGGGAGAGTCCCTGGGGATCCGGCCGACCCGGGTGGCACATCGAATGCTCGGCGATGAGCATGAAAATCCTCGGCCGGCACTTCGACATCCACGGCGGGGGTGTCGACCTGGTCTTTCCGCATCACGAGAATGAACTCGTGCAGTCCGAGTGCTTCAGCGGTGAGACCTTCGCCACGTTCTGGCTGCACAATGGCCTGCTCACGAACAAGGGGCGGAAGATCTCCAAGTCCGACCCCGAGACGGTTGTCCTGATGAGCGATCTGCTCAGAGCACATGCCCCCGACACCTTGCGGGCGCTCCTGCTCTCCAGCCACTATCGGCGGCCGATCGACTTCGGACCCGGTCGACTCGACGAGATCGACCGCGGCTTGCAGACCTTCACCCGGGCCTTCGAACGATTTGCCGAACTCACCGGCGAGTCGTTCCATGCGATGGAGGCGCCGGCACATCGACACGACCTCGACCCCGGCGGCTCGGCGATGCTTCGCGAGGTCGGTGAGCACCGCGAGCGGTTCCTCGATGCGATGGACGACGACTTCAACACAGGAGGAGCGCTCGGAGAGCTCTTCGAGATCGTTCACGCGCTGAACCGGTTTGGGAACGAGCCAGACCTCGTCCGCCCCGGCCGGCTCGAAGAGTATCGATCGGGAATGCGGATCCTCCGTGAGCTGACCGCGATCCTCGGCCTCTTCCTTCGGGCGCCTGCCCAGCCAGAGGTTCCCGAAGGCGCGCTGACCAACGACCTGCTCTTGCTGCTGGTCGACCTTCGCAACCGCCTTCGCAAGGAGAAGAACTTCGCCCTCGCCGATGAGGTTCGCGACCGACTCGTCGGCCTCGGCGTCGTCATCGAGGATCGGACCGACGGCTCCCGGTGGCGAATCGAGCCGCGCAAGAATTGAACCAGGAGGGGGGCGTCCGGGCGTGGCTGGTGCCGGCGCCCGAACTCCCGTCGTGGAATCCAGCGCCTCCAGGAAGGAGACCAAGCCCGATGGCCACCGCCTCGAGCGATGCAACGACCCGGAATCCCGCCGTGATCGACCGGGTCGTGGGGATCGATCCCGGCCTGAACGTGACGGGGTATGCGGTTGTTGAGCCCTCGGCGCGCGGGGCCTTCGTGGTCGAGGCCGGTGTGATTCGACCCGGCGCCGGCTGCAAGACGATGGGTGATCGGCTGGCCTGGATTCACCGGGGGATCGTCGAGGTGCTGGAAGCCTTCCCCTCTGGCGCCGTGGCGCTGGAGCAGGTCCACAGCCACGTCAACTTCCCCCGAACCTCGATCCTGATGGCTCATGCGAGGGGCGTGATCGTGCTGGCCGCGGCGCTCCGCGAGACACCGGTTGTCGGCTATGCTCCGACCCGGATCAAGAAGACGCTCACCGGAAGCGGACGCGCCCCGAAGTCTCAGGTCCAGCACGCGATCATGACCGAACTGGGCCTGGACCGACTCCCCGAGCCCCACGACGTCGCTGACGCCTGCGCCATCGCGCTCTGCCATTATCACATCGATCGCAACCGACGATTTCTCCGAGAACAGGATCGAGGCTCCTGATTCTGGTGCGGGTCGGCTCGGGAAATCCTGGGCGATGGAGGCGGATCCTGGCCGCTGGCGTCGTAGGCTAGGGAGATAGCGACGCCACGAATGCCTGGAGAGTCCCCCATGCCGCCCCGCGCGCGCCCGCGATCGGAGACGCCGCACCGAGCCCGGCGATCGTACTGCCCCTGGATCGAGCCGCTGGAAGTCCGACTGACTCCCTCGGCATCGCAACTCGTCGTGACCTCGCCGCCGCCGTCGACGCTGACAGCCGGGACATCGTTCGCGATGAGCATCTCGGCGGAGGATGCGGCGGGGAATGTGGATACCAGCTTCACCGGGAACGTGACGGTCAGCGGTCTGAGCAACTCTGGCGGGACGGTCACCGTGGCCGCGGTTGCTGGCGTCGCCGATTTTTCCAATCTCCACCTCGACACGGCTGGGAACACGGTGCTCTCGGTCGTGACGACCTCGATCGGTGTCAGCGGCACCCAGTCTCCTCCGATCGCCGTTGACGCCGCAACCGCGACTCACCTGATTGTGGTCTCGCCGCCGCCGGCGACGGTGACCGCGGGCGCCACATTTGGAATGGTTCTGGCCGAGGCCGACGCGTTCGACAATGTCTTCCCCGGGACGACCGGTACGGTGACCGTCGCGCTCTCGGGTGGTGGATCACTCTCGGGGCAGGTCAACGTTCCCTTCAGCAACGGCCTGGCTCCGATCACCACGCTCTCGCTTGACACGGCCGGATCCGGTTATCAAATCGTCGCCCTGAGCGCCGGACTGGCTCCGACGGTCGGAATACCGCTGACTGTGCAGCCAGCTTCGGCCTCGCAGATGATCGTGACGTCGTCCCCTCCCTCTTCTGTGGTGGCTGGAGAGCCATTCGGACTCTCCGTCGCGATCGAGGACACGTACGGTAATCGCGTGGCCGACTACAGCGGGAATCTCGCGGTCGCCGCGAGCAGTCCTCAGGTTGAGGGAGCACTTGGCGGTCCCCTGACCGCCTCGGTGACCGGTGGCGTGGGCATGTTCTCCGGACTGAGCCTTGTCAATGCCGGGACCGACTTCACGCTTCAGGTTTCGGCGAGCGGGTTGACCTCGGTCACGACAGCCCCCTTCACTGTGACCGCTGGGACGGTCGCGAAGCTCGTTGTCACGACGCCGCCGCCCGGCGATGTCACGGCCGGCGCCGGGTTCGGCCTGGTCGTCGCGGCCGAGGACTCGTACGGCAACGTGAATACGTCGTTCCCAGGGACCGTGACGGTGGCCCTCACCACCAATCCCGGCCGGACCTCGCTGGGAGGATCGGCGACCGAGCCGTTCAACGCGGGCATCGCGACGTTCAGTGGGCTGACGATTCATGTCGCCGCCGAGGGCTACGCGATGCAGGCGACCAGCACAAGTACCGATGTGCCGACGTCGATGTCGACCAGCTCGTTCCCGGTGGACGTGAAGGCTGGCGCCGCGACCCAGCTCGTGGCGCTCTCGCCGCCGCCGTCGTCGGTGGTCGCGGGCGCGGCCTTTGAGCTGGTGCTGGCGGCTGAAGACCCGTATGGCAACGTCGATCCCACATACACCGGCAGCGCGACCCTGGCCCTCTCGAACAACCCGGGCGGCGGAATCTTCGGCGGCTCGACGATCCAGGGATTCTCGAATGGGCTCGCGACGTTTGCCGGGCTCACGGTGAGCCAGCCCGGTACCGGCTACACACTCCAGGCGAGCAGCGTTGGGCTGGCTCCCTCGGCCTCGCTTGGGCTTCTGACCTTTGGCGTGACGCCCGCACCCGCGGCCTCGCAACTGGTCATCATCACGCCACCGCCCGGGCGAATTGTCGCCGGGACGACGTTCGGGTTCTCGGTGGCTGCTGAGGACGCGAAGGGGAATGTGGATACGGCGTTCAACGGTGGGGTGGTCATCGGCCTGGCGAGCAACCCGACAGGAGGCGTCCTTGGCGGGGTGACCAGCGCTCAGCTCACCAACGGCGTCGCCAGCTTCAGCGGTCTGACCCTCGACCAGGCCGGGATCGGCTACACGATCCAGGCGGCGAGCGGTGGACTGGCTCCGTCGAATACACCGGCGTTCCTCGTGACGGCCGCCTCGGCCTCGCAGCTCGCGGTGGCGATCCAGCCTCCCGCGGCCGTCGACGCTGGCGCTCCGTTCAACGTCGCCGTCGCCGTCGAGGACCAGTACGGCAACACGGTCGTCGGCTATGCCGGCAACCTCGCGATCGCGCCTACCAACTCGGGGACCGAGGGCGCTCTCGGCGGTTCACTCACCGCGCCGGTGATTAGTGGCGTGGCGTCGTTCGATGGACTGAGCCTTCCAAACGCAGGGTCGCCGTTCACGCTCCAGGTTACTGGCTCCGGCCTGCCTCCGGTGACGACCAGCCCGTTCAGTGTCGCCGCCGCGGGGACGGTCATCGTAACACCCACCCCGACACCTACTCCTTCGCCCACCTCGACGACTCCCACGCCCACAACGACGACAACAGCACCCTCGGGCGGCAGTTCCACGACACCCGTCGCGACGCCCTACCTTGCGATCTCAGCGCAGCCGACGATCGCCGAAGCAGGCCGATATTTCAATCTCACCGTCCAGGTCGATACGGCTCAGGGTGCCCTTGATCTTTCGTACAACGGGCTGGTCACGCTGGCCATGGTGGGTGGGCCTCCCGGCGCCTCGCTCGGCGGGACCCTGATGATGCCGGTCCAGCAGGGCCAGGCCACCTTCTACGGTCTAACGCTCGTAGCCGCTGGGGCTGGCTACACGATCCGAGCGAGCGCGCCAGGTTTTGCCCCGGCGACCACGGCGCCGATCTCCGCCTTCGATCCTCCGGCGGCGCTGGCCTTCGTTGGTCCGCCGCCCACGATCGGGTCGGGCCGCTCCTTCAACCTTACGGTCGATGTCCTGAACGCTTCCGGAAGTCCAGCCAGCACGTACAACGGGCCGGTGACCATCGCGTTGATCGGGCATCGGGGGCGATCGACTCTGCGAGTGGTCCATACCGTCACGGCCGTGAACGGTCTCGCCAGCTTCACGGGGCTTGTTCCGCGGGCCATTCCCAGAGGCGAGACCCTGATCATTCAGGTCTCCGCCGATGGCCTCAACAGTACCACTTTCGACCTCTCGACCGCGATTTTGCACCATCCCGCCAGGAAAATCCCTCGCCGTGCCTTGCACCATCACTCCTGAGACTCAGCGGCACTCCGTGGCACTATTTAGCAGGCGACCTGACGCGCTTCTTCGTCCAGATCCGCGATCTCATCACCGATCTCGGATCGCGCCAGTATGCTTTCCATCAAGTTCATGAAAACCGCAATTCCTATCAATAAGAGGCCCAGCATCAGCCCGAATGTGCCGCCGGCCCGGAACGCCACGATTGGTGGGAACAGGATCGACAACCCCCCGAGCAAGACCGCGACCAGCAGGCAGAGCAGCGCGACCGCCGAGATCCACGAGGCACGGTTCAGCAGAATCAGCCGCCGACGGTATCGCTGAATCAGCGACCGGAGCGGTCCATGCCGCCCGTGTTCGCCTGGGACACCCCGGTACTCGCTGGCCAGCTCGCGATAACGCCCCGAGAGATCCAGGTACTTGGTGTTGATGAACTGAAGGAAAATCGTTCCGGCGATGATGATTCCAATGGTCGCGCCGGCTGCGCTGAGCAGGTCGGTAAGCTTGTACCTGTCGTCGAAGACCGAGTCAGCCAGCAAAGTCGGCCACATCCGAACCTCCTCACCTGTAACATCGGGTGCGATCGCGGCCGGTCCTGCGCTGATCGATGTACCGGGCAAATCACGTGCCTCGTGTGTGTGGGGGCTCAAAAGGTGCCCGAATAGATCGCGCACGACCGGCAGACTTCGGGCGGTTCATCCGAGTCAAGGGCCTCGCGGAACGCGGTGTATTCGGGCCCGTTCCAGATGGTCTCGACGCCCTTTTCAGCCATGTCGCCGAGGTGAATTCGATCGGGCGTGGCGACCATGCAACAGGGCATCGCCAGACCTTGATAGCTAACATAAGCACCCGTCCAGGGCCAGTGGCAGCGCTTGCGCCCGGGTGTGCCGGGGGGATGGAGTCTTGGCCGGGTGCGCGGCAGGCGGAGGTCGATACCCAGTTCCCTGGCGACCGATCGGGCCTCGTCGAATATCTGGTCGATCCGCCCGGGATTTTCGTTCCGCAGCGTTTGCGCCTCGACGAAGTCGCGCATCGGGGCGTAGTGTCCCGGCAGGCTGGATTCGCCGAAATCATGGCAGAGGTGCTGGACGAAGACCTGCCCGACCTCCAGCCGGCGCGCCAGGCGGACCAGGTCGGGGATCTCGTCGAGGTTGCGCCGCATCACCACGGCGACGATGTTGACCCTGGGCGTCTCGCTTTCCAGCCGGCGACGCGTTTCGACCAGCCTCTCCAGGTTGCGGACGATCCGGTTGAAGTGGGCCCGGACCCGAATCTCCTCATAGGTCGCGGCCGAGGCTCCGTCGATCGAGGCGTGCAGCTCGGCCAGGCCGCTCGTCACGCACAATTCGGCTCGTCGGGCGTTGAGTAGCGTGAGGTTCGAGTTGGTGCCGACCCGGATTCCCCGCTCGGTCGCCTGGCGGACCATCTCGAAGAATCGAGGGTGCATCATCGGCTCGCCAAGCCCCTGCAACTGAATCTCGTTCAGGTCGGGGAACTGGTCGAGAAGTTTTGTGAAGAGATCGAAATCCATGAACGCGGGTGGGCCATGCGGAGGACCGTCTTGCCGGAACTGGATCGGGCACATCCGGCATCGGAGGTTGCACTGACCGACCGGTTCGATCTGGAGGAATCGAGGCAGTTCCATCAGTCTGGCTCCGGGCGAGGTGGAGGAGTGTCAGAAGAAGCGAACGCCGAACCGAACGGCGCCGCGGACCCGCCAGAACACCGAGAGCGGCGGGATCAGCGCCGAGGTGACGATCATCTCGGCAACGTGACGCGGGGCGCTCGAGGTCCTCTGAAGGCGGCGGGCACAGAACCGGGCCGTCATTGCGAGATAGGTACCGGTTCCGATCGCGACCGCGACCGGCGCTCCAGCAATCGCCCCCGCGACCGAGGTGCCCAGTGCGGCGACGCTCGCATAATAATCCCAGGGGGGATGGCGTCGGATTCGATCCCGGTACAGTTGAGGATGTTTCTTGAAGAGCAGGGCGTCGTGAAACGTCTTCCGCTGCTGACTCAGGCTGATCCCCCAGGGCGCCGGCCGGACCGGATGAACGACGACCGCGTCGGCCGTCCGAACGATCCGATAGCCTCCGCGCAGCAGGCGGAAATGCAGGTCGCTATCCTCGCGCCAGGCCGCCGTGAATTGCTCGTCGAAGCCGCCGATCGCGTCGAGGATATCCCGACGGACAAAGCAATTGGCCGTGACGAACTCGGCCTGCTCCAGCCCGGCCTCGTTCCGCTCGTAGTCGGTCGGGTTCTCCGGGAGCGGGACGACCATCCGTCCGGTCGCCGCGGCGATTTGATGGTCCCGCTCGAACGCATCCAGGCCCGCGCGAAGCCAGTGAGCATCGGGGATACAGTCATCATCCGTGAATGCGAGGATCTGACCGCGGGCCGCGCGCCAGCCTGCGTTGCGGGCGGCGGCGGGTCCCTGGGTCGCGGTGACGGCAAGGTATCGCACCGAGAAGGGGAAGTGACCCGCTCGACGCTCGACCTGCCGGCGACTCTGCTCGCTCGCCGCGTCGTCGGCCACGATCACCTCGAAGTCGTCGGGAGCGACCTCCTGCCCCGCGACTGCCGAGAGGCATCGGTCGAGCAGGTGGGGACGCCGGTAGGTTGGAATAATCACGGAGGCGCGCATCGGTCCTCCCTGGTCGTGAGGATTCTCAACTGCTGGGCCTGAAACAACTCGCGTGCCGCCTCGACGACCAAACCGGGCGGAACGAGCCGGAGGCAGTCGTGATGTCCCATCGGGCAGACGCTCCGGTAGCAGGGCTTGCAGGGAACATCGTGGAAGAGGACCCGGCTCGGGACGCTCCAGGGCGTGTGCTGGAGGTTTGTCAGGGCATAAAGGTCGACCACAGGCGTGCCGACCGCGGCCCCGACATGCGCGGGGCCGGTATTGTTCGCGATCAGGATCGGTGCCCTCGCGATCAGGGCCGCGAGCTCGTCGAGGTCCAGCCTTCCCGCGAGCGATACCGAGGGGGCCTTCATCGCCGATCGAATCGAGTCGACGAGTTCCACTTCTTCGCGTCCACCGGTGAAGACAATGCGAAAGCCCTCGTCGCGGACGAGCCGGCGAGCGGCCTCGGCGAAGCTCTCGGGCGGGTATCGCCGCGAGGGCGCCGAGGAGCCGGGATGAACCACCGCCCATCGACGAACGGGCGTCAGGTCGAGCCCTTGAAGGATCGCGTCGATCCGGCGGAAGGCGGCGTCGGTTGGTCGGAGCGAGAGCCGTTCCTCCGTGGTTCGGGCACCCACGGTCGCGACCAGATCGAGCTGTCGGCGGACCTCGTGCCGGACGCCCGACTCGGGCTCGGTTTCGACGACACGGTGGGTGAGAAGCTGATAAGGGTTCTCTCGGCAATGCGCCAGACGGAGCGGGATTCCCGCCAGGTAGCAGAGCATCGCCGCGGGGAGGGGGTTCTGACTGTAGACGGTGAAGATCGCCGCGGCGTCATATTTTCCCTCGCGAAGGCGATCGATCATCGCGAAATCGAGGCCAGGACCGCGCGGCGGAGTAAGCTTCATCCATGGCGGATCATACGCGAGAACTTCATCGATTTCCGGGATCATCGGCGCGACGAGGGCGCCCGAGGAGGAGGTCAGGAGCGCGATCTGTCGACCGGCCGCCGACTCCCGGAGTGCCCGGATCGCGGGCGTGGTCATCAGGACATCGCCGAGTTGATCCAGGCGGACGCAAAGGAGGCGTCGGGCCTTTTCCCATCGCTGGATCGAGTCGTTTTTCATCCGCTACATTCCCCGAATCGGAGAAATCCGAGACAGGCCCCTCGAAGACTCGGAGCCCGCCTCCGATGCTTTCCAGTTTTGCTACGGCGGTGAATGGCCCGCGTTGTCGTGATCGAGGATCTGTCGGGCGGCTTCGTCGAGGTCAGCCGCCCGGTGGTGCGGGACGCGATCGAGTCCAGGAACCCACTGGTTCTCGTTGCCGTTGTCGATCAGGATCGTCCGGCAACCGGCAGCGCGGCCCGCCTGGACGTCGTCGAGGATGTCGCCGATCATCCAGGAACGCGCCGGGTCGATGCCGTGCTCCCCGGCCAGGCGGAGGATCATTCCGGGTGCGGGCTTTCGGCATTCGCAGGCAGCCCGGAACGCTTCGACCACGCCCTCGGGATGGTGCGGACAGTAGGCGAACCCGGCAAGCGGAATGCCGGCCCTTCCGAGCAGCTCGCGCAGTCGGGCCTCGACCCCGGCGAGCGCCGATTCGGGGAAGAGTCCGCGCGCCACGCCCGACTGGTTCGAGACCACCAGCAGCAGGTAGCCGGCCTGATGGAGCCGCGCGAGACCCTCGGCGGCGCCCGAACGCAGGCGGATTCGATCGGGATTCACGTTGTATGGTACGTTATCAATGAGAGTTCCATCCTTATCCAGGAATACAGCTTGTCGGTAGATCATGATGTGTCGTCAGGACCTCATCGGTGTGGGTGAATCCGTCGCCGGCGCTAATGGCGATTCGCCGTGCGAATCGTCGATCCTCCAGCACCCTCGCATAAAGATCATCCACGGATCGGGCAACGTGACGCCAGGTGAAATGAGCGTTCACGCGGCGGATCGCCTGCCGGCTCAACACCCGGGCATGCTCGGGGTCGCCCAGCACGCGGGCGAGGCGACCGGCGAGGGCGTCGGGATCCCTTGGCGGGACAAGATACCCCGTCTGGCCGTCGACGACCGTGTAGCGGATGCCTCCGACCGACGAGCCGATCACCGGTGTTCCACAGGCCATCGCCTCAATCGGCGTGATACCGAACGGCTCGTACCAGGGCGTTGACACAAAAACATCGGCCGCTGAATAGTAGTAACGGAGGACATCACGCCCGCGGCTGCCGACGAACGAGACGGCATCCGCGATTCCCTCCGCACCGGCGATACCGGCGAGCCTGCCGATCTCGGGGGTCTTTCGTGGGTCGGGTGTGGTCGAGTCGCCGCCGACGATCAGTAATCGTGCCCCGATTTGATGATCGCGACGGAGCCGGGCGACCGCCCGGACCACGTTGTCGACTCCCTTGCGCGGGACCATCCGACCGAGCTGGAGAACTATCTTCTCGTGTGGATCGAGCCCGAGGAAGCGACGGTCCATCGGCCGGAATTCCGAGGGGTCGAAACCGCAAGGGATGATCGTGATCCGCGATCGATCGGCGGCATAGTGCTCGACCAGATCTTCCTCGTCCTGCGGGCACTCGGCGATCACCGCGTCGGCCTCGGCGGCCACACGCTCCTCGATCGCGGTGCGCTCGGCCGGAAAGGCATCGGCGCCGTCCTGGTGGATTCGACGAACGTGGCCAAGCGCGTGGAAGGTCACCACGAACGGGGTTCCGGTCGCGCGTCGAAGATCTGCCGCGACCAGTCCTGACATGAAGAAATTGGCATGAACCAGGTCGTATCCACCCCGGCGGCGCAGTCGGCGGAGAACCTGCTGGGTGAAGGCTCCCATGTGCGGAAGGAGATCCTCCTTGCGGACGAAGCGAGGCGGTCCAGCCGCGACGTGGACGACGTTCACGCCGTCGTCGCCGTGGACGATTTCCGGCAGGTCGGGCCGGTCGCGCCGGGTGAAGACATCGACCTCATGCCCGCGCCGGGCGAGCCGACGTGCCAGGTGCGCCACGTAGACGTTTTGCCCGCCGGCATCAACCCCGCCGAGGACCGCGAGGGGCGAGGCATGCTCGCTGATCATTGCGATTCGGCTCATCCGGTTACTCCCCGAGGGCGTCCCGCGACCAGCGCGAACGCCTCTTCCCAGTCCCGTGCGAAACGATCGATGTGGAACCGCTCTCGCGCCGAGGCGCGGGCGTTTTGCCCGAGCCGGCGGGCCTCGCCCGGCTCGGCGATCAACCGGTGCATTCCGGCCACCAACCGATCGAGATCGGTCTCCAGGAAGCCCGAAACGCCCTGTTCGATGGTCGTAACCATCTCGGTGGTCGCCAGGCCGACGATCGGCAGGCCGATCATCATCGCCTCGATCACCGCGAGCCCGAGGCTCGTCCATCGGATTGGGTTGAAGAAGAATCGATAGCGCGCCATGAAGGCGGCAAGCTCGGTCGGCGGAATCTCACCGAGCCCTCCCATTTGCTCGGCCGACATCCCGACCAGGTCGATCGGCACATCACGACGGGCACGGTCGAAGACATCGCCGCCGAGCCGTCGGCCCCTTGTCGCGAAGTTGTTGATCGCCGTGATCCCGCCTGGAATCTCGCCGGAGTAGCGAACGTGCTCCGGGACCATCACGCCGTGCTCGATGACTCGCGTCGGTGTTGCTCCGCTTTCCCACATCAGCGCGTTGAACGGTGTGACGTGAACCAGCAGGCCGTCGGGATCGTCGAACCAGTGTTTCTGATCGGTCGGCCGTTCCAGGGGTGGGTCGTGCTCCAGGTAGATCCGTGGCAGCCGTCTCTGCGACGACGAGAGGATTCGATGGCGCCCAACCTCGTAATTCGTCCGGGCCTGGTAGAGGATCAGGTCCAGACCCAGTTCGCGGACGGCCTCGACCGGGACCTCGTGGACATTGCCGCCGAACGGAAACGTCGCTCCGCGTCCGGAGTATCCCGGACCGAGGCCCGACCCGACCGGCAAGTAGAAGTCAGCCCGCGCCTGCGAGAGGTAGAGCAGATAATTCCCATGGACGTGCCAGGTCAGCACCCGGAGCCGTCGCATCAAGAGAGTCTCCTTTGATCGAGCGCCGTTGGTTTTCGAGGGAAAGCGTGGAGCAGCGCCTCGGCCTCGCCGATCGCCTCATCCGCGCCGACGCCCCACTCCTGGCAAAGGACGCGGTGCCGATTGCGATCGATGGGCGCCCAGCGCTCGGGGTTGTTGCCTGTCGAGATGACGACGCTCGGCACACCGAGGCCGGCCGCGATGTGCGAGACGCCCGTGTCGTTGCTGATGAGAAGTCGCGCGCCCTCGATCAGTGCGCCGAGCGTGCCCAGGTTGGTCTTGCCGGCCAGGTCGAGGCAGTGTGCCCTCGTCGCGAGGGCCAGGGAGCGGGTGAGCCCGGCCTCGTTGGCGGTTCCAGTCAGGACGATGGAGAGGTCGCGCTGGGCCATTGCGTCGGCGACCGCCGCGAAGCGGTCGACCGGCCATCGACGTTCCGGAACGCTTGCCCCGGGATGAAGGCAGACGTACTGCCCGGGCGCGGGGAGTCCAGGCCCGGCGACCACGGCGAGCGCCGATCGATCCGACGTGTTCACCGGGAATTCGAGGTGGTCGCCGGCTTCCGGCAGGCCGAGGAACGCGGGGAGTGCCGTCAGCCGGTGGATCTCCCGTCCCCGATCGGGCCAGGTCCGGAACGAGGCCGGATCGGGGCAGGGTATTCCCGTCGCGTGGAACCCGGCCGTTCGCCTCGCGCCGAACAGGCCGACCATTGGGTTGGTGACGACTCCGTTTCCGTGGAGCTGGATCGCCAGGTCGAACCGCTCGGCCTGGATCGCGGCCAGGAATCCGGGGAATTCGTCGAGGTCCGGTCTACGCTCGGGTAGCCAGGGATGGCCGGGAAACTCTCGAAAACCATCGATCAGATGTTCGAACCGTTCGACGAACGCCCGCGCCCAGGGGAGCCCGATCAGGACGATCTCCGCCCCCGGCCAGGCCAGGCGGAACGCCCGAATCGCTGGGATCGCCCAAAGCATGTCGCCGAGCTGAAGCGCTCGCAGAATCACGACTCGACGCAAGCCGGCGAGTCGTCCCACGGGCCTGGACGAAGGCTCGTCTGTTCGCATCAAGATGCCCCTCTCCATCGCCGCCTCGGCAAGTGCGCACCGGTGGCGCCCGACGCAATCGGTGCGTGTGCGTGACCGATTCGTCGACGGCCCGGGCGGTCAGTATCCCGCCGGGAGTACGAGGTTTTCGAAAGCTCTGTTCCGAAGATCGACGCAGACCCCTCCCATCGGGCTGGGCCTGCGTCCTACTCCTGCCTCTCTGATGCCCCGTCCGGCGAGAGCCGGCCGTGGGCCGGTGTCTTCGCAGCAATTCTCATTCCATCATTCGGCTAGAGACAACCGCTGGTGGCATGCAAACGCACTCTGATGCTCAGAGGATGATTCGCGTTCGGAAGCCGTGTCGAGGCGGTCAGGGCAGGAGGTCGGAGACGGCGATCCAGGCGGCCTCGATGCCGTCGACGACGAGGGGGATATCCTGGCCGCGGGTGAGCACCTGGCGCGACCGGTATCCCTCTCGCCTCGGCTCGGAGAAGAGGTCTACCCTCGCCTCGGCCAGGTCGACGATCCAGCAGACGGGAACGCCCGCGGCGGCGTAGACCCGGGCCAGCTCGGCCCGGTCGTCGGCGTGGGCGCCGGCGATCTCAACCACCATCGCGGTCTCGGCGGCCGTCGGCTCGCGGCCCTCGTCCTCATCGACGATCCCCCGAACAACCGCCAGATCGGGCTCGGGCCGACTCCAATCCGAGACCCGGATCGGCACCCCCTTCGTGACGTGCCACCCCGGCGGGATCATCCGCCAGAGCACCCGCAGCCCCTTGTTCGTCGCGACGATCTCCGCCCGTATCCGCCGCGGCCTGACGACCAGAAGACCCTCGATCAGCGAGATTCGCTCCCCCTCCGCAATCGTCCCCTCCTCGATCATCCTCGCGTATTGCGCGACCGTGAGCCGGTAGAGCGACCGCGACAAATACGGGCCAGGTGCCTGCGTCGGGCGGATCGGAACGGCCGGGGCCATGAGTCTCGCTCCCGTCACTTGACGGCCTCCTCTCCATCCTGGTGAAGCCACTCCGTTCGATCCGACCCCCGCGTCCGGATTTCCCCGTGACCGCAGGACCGGAATGAGTCTGTACGGATGTTTAGTTTATCGGATTGCGGCCCTTCTGTCAAGGAAGGAGAGGAGCCTTGGCGCGGGCGAGAGCTGGGACGATGATGGTTGTCGGACGCTTGTCGGATGGTTGGCCCGCGCGGCGTGGGTTGCGGTGGACGTGAAGCGGAGGCGGAATGATGAGGAAGGGGCTGATTGATCGACTGGCCGGGGCGGCCGTGATTCTGGCGATGGCGGGCTGTGGGGGCGATCGGAGTTGGGGTACTGGCGAGGGCCGGGGGCGAGTGGTTGTCTACTCGGCGCAGGATCGAGAGTTTGGCGAGCCGGTTCTGCGTGACTATGCGAAACGGACGGGAGTGGAGGTGTTGCCCAAGTTTGATGTGGAGAGCACGAAGACCGTGGGCCTGGCGAACGACATCATCGCCGAGAGTTCGCGTCCGCGATGCGACCTTTTCTGGAACAACGAGATCTTGAATACGATCCGGTTGAAGGAGCGGGGATTATTGCAGCCGATCCGGCCGTCGCACGTGGACGACGTTCCCGAGACGTTTCGCGCGAAGGACGGGACCTGGTACGGCTTCGCGGGTCGGGCGCGGGTGTTGATCGTCAGCACGAAGCTGATCTCCGAGGCCGAGCGACCGCGGGGAATTCGCGACCTTCTGGACCCGAAATGGAAGGGAAAGATCGGGATTGCGAAGCCACTTTTCGGCACGACGGCGACGCAGGCCGCCTGCCTGTTCACGGTCTGGGGTGATGACGAGGCGAAGCGATTTTACCGGGAATTGAAGGCCAACGAGGTGCAGGTCTTCTCCGGGAACAAGCAGGTGGCGACGGCCGCCGGTTCGGGGCAGATCGCCTTCGGGCTGACCGACACCGACGATGCGATCGGCGAGGTTGAGGCCGGGAGCCCGGTCGCCATTGTGTATCCCGACCGCAAGCCGGATGAACTGGGGACGCTCTTCATCCCGAACACGATCGCGGTGATCAAAGGAGCGCCTCATCTCGATGCCGCGCGGGCGCTGGCCGATCATTTACTTAGCCCCGAGATGGAGGCGAGGCTCGCCGCTGGGCCGAGCGCGCAGATACCGCTGCTTCGGACCACGAACGCGACCACGAGAATCGAGACGCCGAGAACGGTTCACGCGATGAAGGTGGACTTCGAGGCCGCCGCAAAAGCCTGGGAGCGCACGGCGGCGTTTCTCGTGTCGGAGTTTGCCGGCTGATTCGTGGAACTTTTGGAGGGAATGAGACGTGAGGCGTGATCGATACGGATTGATCCTGGCGATGGTGATGCTGGCGATGGGTTGGGCTCGCGCGGGTGACCTGAAGAAGAGGGTCTGGAATTTCGAGGCGGATGAGCCCGGCCGGATCGCGAGGGGGTTCACCGCCGCGGTCGGCCGGTGGGAGGTCGAGCGCGATGGAGACAATCATGTCATGGCGCAAAAGGCTAGCAATTCCAGCAAGAGTTTCAACGTGGCGCTCCTCTCGGGCGAGGAGTTTCGGGATCTGGATATTGGCGTGCGATTGAAGGCGGTCTCGGGCGAGATCGACCGTGGCGGCGGCGTGGTCTGGCGGGCTCGCGACCCGGAGAATTACTACATCGCCCGCTACAATCCGCTGGAAGACAACCTTCGGGTTTACAAGGTGGAGAACGGTCATCGGACCCAGCTCGATCACGCGGATGTTCCCGGTGATGGCCGATGGCATACCCTTCGGATCACGATGACCGGACGTGAGATCCTCGGCTATTTCGACGGCAAGAAGCTCCTCGTCGCCGAGGACTCGACGTACCTGGAAGCGGGGCGGATTGGACTCTGGTCGAAGGCCGACGCCCGCACTTCGTTCGACGATCTGACCGTTTCGGGCGAGTGAGGTCCGGGGAATCCCGGGGACGATTCCGGGCGGAATCGGTCGCCTGTTCGAGCCATCGCCTGGTGTCGGAAATCGTTCTCGTCCAACCTCAGCACGACGCCCCGGCCGCCTGTGACTCCAGCCGAGCGAGGCGCTCGCGAAGTTCCAGCAGTTCGGCCTGGGCGTCGGGCGCCTTCAGGCGAGAGCCGAGATCGGGATTGGTCGACCACCAGTCAATTCCCATCTCACGCGCCTTCTCGACCGAGGCGACGACCAGGCGGATCTGGATGGTGAGCAGCTCGATATCGACGAGCTTGACCTTGATATCCCCGGCGATCACCAGTCCCTTGTCCAGCACGCGCTCAAGGACATCGGCGAGCGTCGCGCTGTGGATCGAATGATTGGCGCCCTGTGGCATCTGAATCGACATGATGACATCATCCTTTGAAATTTTGGTTCGATCAGGCGGGGAGTGTGCCGCGTCCTCGGCAGGTGAGGCAGACGAGCCCGCTGGAATGTTCGAAGGCGAGGCCGTCGCAGGTGGGGCAGGTGCGTGTCGGGCCTTCCGGAGCCTCGACGACGCCGGCTCCCTCGCAGACCGGGCATCGGAAGGTCTTGAAGCTGCCCGAGCCCTCGCAATAGGCACAGGGGACATGCGGAGTGGGGACGTTGACCGTGCCACGTCCGCCACAGGCGCCGCAGGTCGAGCGGTCGGAGAGCAGGTGGAACGGGTCAGTTCCCCGGCCCCGGCAGAAGGCGCAGCGGACCTCCTCGCGGGCAAGGGCGGTCGGCCTGGCGGTTACGGTCGGACTCATGTTCGGGTCCTGGTTTGGGAGCGGTTACAGGAACGTCATCGTCGATTGGAGGAATCGAGCAGGGGCCCGAGTGGGCCGAGGTCGAGGTTAAGGTCCTGGCCCTCAAGGCCGAAGGCGGTCTTGAGGATTTCCATCTGTTCCGAGAGCCTGAGGAACGTGGTGCCGATTCGCTCGATTTCGGGCTCGGTGAGCGATCCGGCCTCGATTCGACGAATGGCCTGGCGTTCGAGCAGCTCGCGAATCAGCTCGACGAGCGTGAGGACGAGCCGACCGAGGCCACTCCGGACGTCGTCCGGTTGGAAGGCAATACGGAGGCCGCCTGGGGTCGTCGTCGCGGGGGAAGGTGTCGGGTTCATGGGGCGCTCGGAATCCTTTGGGGCTCGCCGGCAGGATAGCGGGGCAGGCCGCAGGCCGTCTCGATGGAAGCCAGCAGGAGCTGGACGTTGAGATAGACCAGGTCGATATCCGCGACCGAGATCACGACCTCGCCCGCGACGACCACGCCCGTGTTGAGCATCCGGTCGAGGGCCTCGCAGAGCGAGACCCGCCGGTCGGGAGCCGGCCCGATCTCGGCCGGCTTCTCGAAATCAAAGGAGTTGTTCATAGATCCCTCTCGCCTGTCGAAGCTCGCCGGCCTGCTCGTAAGTGCGGGCGACCGCCAGCAGCCGTTCCTCGGCCTGGCGGGCCTGGGGCGAGCCGGCGTGGTCGTGGACCAGCTCGAAATACAGCTCGATCGCCTGGCGAAGCGAGCCGCCTTGATAATAGGTGTCGGCCATCGCCAGGAGCCTGGGCAGTACCCGTGTCCGACCGTGCGGCGTGGTCATGGCGGGCGCCGGGGCAGGGCGGGGCGGCACGACGATCGGCGGCCGGCTGATCTCGGCGTCGCTCTCCTCGTCGTCGTCGTTCAGCATCGTCTCGGCGAGTGGTTCCTCGTCCAGCATCGGATTCATGGCCAGGATCTCCGGATCGTGATGATCGATGTTCGGCTATTCGTCTTCGGGCTCGGTCTCGTCGTCCTGTTCCTCGAAATCGTCTTCGAATTCGTCGTCGTCCTCGGCTTCGTCGTCGTCCTCGTCTTCCTGGCCGAGCATCCCGCGCTGCTCTTCGATGGCATCGAGCCGATCGAGGAGGACGCGTTCGCGGGCGTCGAAGAGATCCTCGGAGACGGCCCCCGACTCGAGTGCCAGGTAGAGCTGGCTCAGCTCGAGTCGGATCGAGTCGGCCTCGGCGCGGATATCCTCGATCGCGGCCTTGTAGATCTCGTGGAAGACCTTGAGGATCGACCGGAACGGGAACAGGATCACGTCGTCGGCGAGGAACACGTGAGGGTCCTCCGTCTCGGCCGGGTCAGGAGAGTTTTAGCTCGATGTCGACGAAGTTGTGAGGCGGCCAGGGACCGTTGAAATCGAAGGAGAAATCGTTGTTGAAGCCACGGGCGGCCTCAACGACGCCGGCCTCGAAGTCCTTGATCCTCGATCGATCGACGAGACAGGCGAGGTTCATCACGTCGCGTTCGTCGCGGGGTCGATTGACGATGATTTCCTCGCATCGAGGTTCGATCGCGGCGCGGACGCGAGCGATTGCGGCCTCGCGTGAATCGTTGATCAGGCGGTCGAAGCTGCGGCCGAGCTCGATTTTCTCCTCGTGCGACGGTTCGCGACCGCCTCGGAAGATCTGGTCGCGATAGGCGGCCAGTTCGGAGTGGCTGGCGACGATGTACTCGAAGATATTGGGGACGTCCCAGGTGACGCGGAGGCCCATTTCGACCTTGTCGCGGAGCCGGTCGAGCTGTTCGGCAAACGCCTCATGATTGAGCCGGAGGATGCGATGGACCGACTCGGGGCCGTCGGCAATCAGTCCGAAGGCCATCGGCAGGACGGTCCGTTCTGACATGAGCCGGCGCATCACTTCGTGGTGCGCGGCGAGCTTTCGCCGCTCGGGACGGACCTTCCGGTCGGGCAGGTCGCTGACGACGGCGGCGATTTGGCCATCGCGGAGGGCGTAAACCTCGGCGCCGTCGATGCCGGGAATCCCGATCGATCCGGCGGTCTCGGGGCCATCGACGATCGCATAAAGATATCGCCCGCGCGGACCGGCGATGGCGGTCTCGGCGGGATGCACGACGGAGATCATGACGGGTTCCCTTTCAATAGGAAAATTCTTTCACCTTCATCCTCCGACCCGCCGGAGGATCGACCGGTGCATCCATTGCGGTTTCATCCGTGAGGATTGTTCCCGGAGCCTCGATGGCCGGAATCCCGGCGACCGCTCCACCTGGCTGGGCCTGCACGTGGGCCATCAGCCGCTGTTCCTTGGCGGCGATTTCGGAGAGCCGCCGGCGGATCTCCGCGTGGCGGGACTTCCAGCGGTCGAGTTCCTTGTGCAGCAGCAGCTTCTCGTTGGCCATCGCCGAGAGCTCGAGCAGGGCCCCGGCCGCCGTCCGGGTGCGTCTGGAGTCGACCAGCGCTCCCATCGTCCGAATGCCCTGGACCCCTTTACGATCCCGCCCCATCGTCGTACCTCGCTTCCCGAAAAGAGCCCGGCCCGACGCCGGGCGGCGATCAGTTCTCGGAGTGATGCGTCCCGGTCCCGAGCAGGTCAACACGGCTTCGGATCCCGGCGCGGGGAGCTGAAGTGGGGCAGAAGCGGGCCGCGATCTCTTCGAGCCAGGCGCCACCCGCGGGAACTCCCTCGCGGCTGATCTTCACCGAGTCGAGGCGGAGGACATCGCGGCAGGTTTCGAGGAAGACGCGATCATCCGAAGCGACCGACGCCCCCCGGAGCGCGGCCACCTTGGCGATCATGATGCAGGCGCGAACCGTCGGCGAGAGCGAGAGCACGCCGAGGTCCCGGAAGGCGCGAACCACATCGACGATTCGAGCGGCGTCCTCGACCTCCAGCCCCGACTTCGCGGCCGTGATCCGGACCTCGGTCTCGCGGTCATACTGGCCGACCGTGATCGTCACCATCCGGTCGAGAAGCGCGTCCTGCGTCTTGTGGACACCGGCATACTCCTCGGGGTTGCTGGTGAAGATGGCGCGGAAACCGGGATGGACCTGAAGAAAGCCCTCGTTGACCCGGCCGACGGGCATCTCCAGAAGCCGCTCCTCCAGCACGCCCAGAAGGACGTTGTTCGCCTCGGGCCGCGAGCGGTTGAACTCGTCGTAGATGACGGTGAAACCGTATTTACAGGCGTTGGTGAGCCTGTGATCGACCCATGTTTTCGAAACATTCTCTTCGGTTTTCATAACTGAATGGATGAAGTTATCCACGACGCGAGTCGATCGGTATCCGAGCTGCCCGCCGACGAGGTCGGAGCTGCCGTACTCATCGTCGCCGTGGATCAGGACGACGGGGCGTCCGAGCTGGGCGGCGACGTGCATGGCGAGGGTGGTTTTGCCGGTGCCTGCGGGTCCGGAGAAGTGGACGGGGTATCCGGCCGTCAGGTAACAGAGGGCCCGCTCGGCGAGGCTCTGAACGCAGGGGGTCTGAACGAAGTCGGGCCGCTGCTTGAGGGCCAGGACATTCAGGTCTTCAGGTGGAGTATTCACGGCCTCTGGGCCTCCTTGTCGTGGTCGTCGTGTTGTGGGGCGAGGGCGGTATTCCTGGACGTCATCGTGAAGGGATCGGCAGCATCGCGGATGGCCGCCGGGCCGGTCATCAGCCCGGCGGCCGAGGCCCTTGCGGGCTCATCGGCTTGCGGCGAAGGCCCGCCAGGCCCCCGCGGCGGCCCGCAGGTCCGCGGCGAGTTCGTGGCGTGCCTGGCGGAATGTCTCCGACATCCGCTCGCACGTGTCCTGGCGCGTCCGTCGCGCCTCGGAAAGCGTCTGTTGTAGCTCGCCCCGCATGGCTTGCAGGGCCTCCTGGTGGTCGTGCCGCATCTCGGCGACCCGACGGCGACGATCCTCCCTGTGCGACTCCATCGTCGCCCGCAGTTCCTCGGAACGCTCCCGATGCTCGTCGGCGACCCGGCCCAGGAAGGACCGAGTGTCGTCGAGCAGTCCCGTGGTCGCATCGTGAACCGCCGCGAGCGACTCGCCGCGGGCCTCGATCGAATCACGGAGGTGATCGGTGAACGCCTTCATTCGATCGGCGAAATCCGACATGGACATGCCTCCCATTGCTAGAGGCCCGGGACTGACAAGATGTCAGCCCGGGCCCCGGGCCGACACCCCGACGCCCCCCTCGTCGCAGTTCCACGGCGGGAGGGCCGGAGCATCGGCTCGTCGTCAGGCCGGCGTCGCGGCGGTGGCCGTCAGGCCGATCGCCTCGGCGTACTTCAGGTAGGTCTCGACCGACGCGATCACGACGCGGGCCTCGACCGAGAGCAGCTCGATGCCGACCAGCGACACCTTCGCCCACGCGTCGATCACGATGCCCTTGTCCAGGATCCGGTCCACGACCTCGGCCAGGCTGGAGCTGTCCGTCGACTTCATGACCTTAGCCATCTGTCTATCTCCTCAATCAGGGTGTTCGGCCTCTCGCTCGCAAGTACCTCGCGAGCCCCGGTGCGGCGAACCTCATCGCCGCTCCGTTATTATCCTAGAACATGATCTTGCTCATGGGCAATTGTCTGTAGAGATTTTTTTTATGAGATTCACCATGTATGAAAACAAAAACAGACCCGAACCCGAATGGCGTTCGGGGCCGAGTCTGCTGGGTGTGGTTCAAGACTGGGCGCGGACGATCAGTGTCCGGGCGCGGCGAGGGCCGGGCAGAAGTGCGCGGGGGCCCATGGCCCCGACGATTCGATGCGCAGGCACGGAAGGCCCTCGGCTGTCGATTCGACAGTGCGTCGCAGCACTCCGACTTCGCAGCGAGCCACGAGATAGGCGGCGTTCAGAATGGGATGGATACCGGCCTCGTCGGGTTGACGGAGCGGGAGCAGGCGTTCCTCGGCCAGCCGGCGCGCCGCGACGCGGACCGCCCCGGCAATGGTCGAGGCCCGGCGGATCGCCTCCGCTCGGGCCGACTCGGCCAGTTTCTTCTCGCGGAGATATCGAGCTCCCGGCGATCTCGGCAGGGCCTCGACCATTGCGGCCCATCGCGGGTCGACGACCGCCAGAGCCTCGGTCGCGCAAGCGAGATCGACCGAAAGCCGGAACGTCCATTCGTCTCGATCGGTGGACCGGTCGAGGAATTCATCGATGGAACCGAGGTTGCCGGCCGCCCATTGTTCCAGGGCGGTTGGCGTGCTGAAAAGCGATCCGAACCGGACCGGCATCACGGGGCCGGCGGTTCTCATCGCCTCAATGACTCGTTCGTGCTCCAGCACTCTGGGGATCAGCCAGGTTGGGTCGGAGACGGCTCCCGACTCAAACGGCGCCGAGGGGACCTCGCCCACGACCGCGGCCAGATCCCCGATTGCGATCGGACGGACCGGCGCCCCCTCAACCCCACGTAGACCGGCCGGCAGCGCCGGACCCAAACGAGTGAAGCCATAGAGATACGTAGCAGACTGCATGAGACCTCCCTGCTTCGCGACAAGGCGAAAGAGGACGCGGCCCGGTCGACACTGGCCGGGCTTCTGCGTCGGGTTCAGCGTTGGTTGTCCCGGTTCAGGGAGTTCAGAGCATCGGCGAGGTGGCTCGCGGAGATCTGGACGTCGGGCGAGTCGTCCTCGGCTGGGGCGTGGGCGAGAGCCTCACGGATGGCGGACCAGGCGGCGCGGGTGCAAACGGCCTGGATTTCGGCTCCGTTGAAGCCCTCGGTTGCGGAGACGAGCGACTCGATGTCGACGGCACCGGCGAGGGGTTTGCCACGGAGACCGATTCGGAAGATTTCGCGACGACCGTCGGCGTCGGGCAGGGGGATTTCCAGGTGAAGGTCGAAGCGGCCTGGTCGGAGGATGGCGGGGTCGATGATGTCGGGGCGGTTGGTGGCGGCCAGGATCAGGACGCCGTTCAACTCCTCGACGCCGTCGACCTCGGCAAGGAACTGGCCGATGACACGTTCGGTGACGTGCGAGTCGTCGCTGCCGCCTCGGGTTGGGACGAGGGCGTCGATTTCGTCGATGAAGAGGATGCAGGGAGCTGCCATTCTGGCCTTGCGGAAGACCTCGCGGACGCCTCGTTCCGATTCGCCGACGTATTTCGAGAGCAGGGCGGGTCCCTTGATGGAGATGAAGTTGACCTGGGTCTGGCTGGCGACGGCCTTGGCGAGGAGGGTCTTGCCGCAGCCGGGCGGTCCGCTGAGGAGGATGCCCTTGGGCGGCTTGACGCCGACGCGGCCGAAGACCTCGGCATGTTTCAGGGGCCACTCGACCGACTCGATCAGGCGGTTCTTGACCTCGCCGAGCCCGCCGACGTCATTCCAGCCGACGTCTGGGACCTCGACGAAGACCTCGCGGATGGCCGAGGGTTCGACCTCGCAGAGGGCGGCCTCGAAGTCGGCCATTCGGACCTCGAGCGCGCGAAGGGTCTCATAGGGGATCTGGCCCGAGGCGAAGTCGATCGCGGGAAGCAGGCGGCGAAGGCAGAGCATGGCCGCCTCTCGGCAGAGGGCCTCGAGATCCGCGCCGACGAAGCCGTGGGTGATCGCCGCGAGGTGGGGCATGTCGACG
The DNA here is from genome assembly GCA_027449865.1 of Planctomycetales bacterium. Taxonomy (GTDB): domain Bacteria; phylum Planctomycetota; class Planctomycetia; order Isosphaerales; family Isosphaeraceae; genus JAKAUH01. Next base: position 54,935 of record DAIDKV010000235.1, on the reverse strand, counting down.
TCGGAGGCCAGCGGCATCCCCCGGCTGTGGATTTCGAGGATCTCCTTACGGCCGTCGCGATCGGGGATCGAGATCGCGATCTCGCGGTCGAACCGACCCGGGCGCCGGAGCGCTGGGTCGAGCGCGTTGGGGAGGTTCGTCGCGGCCAGGACGATCACGTTCTTGCGGCGATCGAGCCCGTCGAGCAGGGCCAGGAGCTGGGCCACGACCCGCTTCTCGACGTCGCCGACGACGCGTTCGCGTTGCGGCGCGATGGCGTCGATCTCGTCGATGAAGATGATGCTGGGTGCGTGTTTGGCGGCCTCGTCGAAGATCTTGCGAAGGTGGGCCTCGCTCTCGCCGTAAAACTTGTGGATGATCTCGGGGCCGTTGACGGTGAAGAACCGTGCATCGGTCTCGTGGGCGACGGCGCGGGCGATCAGGGTCTTGCCGCAGCCGGGAGGGCCCTGGAGCAGGACACCCTTGGGCGGGTCGATGCCGAGGCGCTGGAAGACCTCGGGATATCGGAGCGGCAGCTCGACAATTTCACGGATGCGGTGCAGCTCACGCTTCAATCCGCCGATGTCTTCATAGGAAAGCGGAGGGGCGCCGGACTTGCCGTTTCGGGTCGCGCCGGCGTCTTTCTGTGGGCGGACAATTTGAAGTTCGGTCGTCGGATTGATGACGACGGGACCGGCCGGAGTGGTACTGACGACGACGAAATCGGCCGATCGGCTGCCGAAGAGGGGCGCCCGGATGCGGTCGCCCTTGATGACGGGGAGCCCGTCGAGCTTGCTGCCGATGTAGCGCAGGTCGCGCTCCGCGGGCTGGATGCCCTGGGGCTCGATCGCGACGCGTTCGGCGGGCCTTGCCTCGGCGCGTGCGACCTCGACGATCTGGTCGATCGCCGCGCCGGTGTTTTCGCGAGTCAGGCCGTCGACCTGGATTCGCGACTGTCCTCGATGTTCCTTGAAAGAGGGCATGGCCTTGACGGCCGTTGTGCGTTTGCCGGTGATCACCAGAATCTCGCCGACACCCACTCCCAGCCGTTCGAGGTCGGCCGGGTCGAGCCGGGCGAGTCCCCGGCCGAGGTCCCTGGGCATCGCCTCGGCCACCCTGAGTTTCGCCGCGGTTGCTTCCTCGATCGTCATGATGCGTCTGTCTCCCTTGCGAACGTCCTGAGTTTGCTCAGCGGGCCAGCTTGATTTCCAGGATGCCGTTCCGGCAGGTCGTCGACATGGCCTCGGCCGGGAAGCTCGATGGGAGCAAGACTTCCTTGCGATACTTCTTTGGCCCGCGCTGGGCGGCGATCGTCAGGATGTCGTCCTTCAACTCGATCCGGAGATCGTCGGGTCCGATGCCGGGCATCTCGGCGACGACGAGGACGTGGTCGGCCTCCTCGAAAACGTCGACGGGCGGCTCGATGACCTCGCGGACCGTGGCGCGGCCGGTCTGCTCGTCTTTCTGGACGTTGCCGAACGGTTCGACCTTGACCCCGCCTTCACGGTCGCCAAGGCCGGTCCGGATGGTGAACCCGAAGACGCCCTGCACGCCGCCCTCCTGGCCGAACTCCTTGACGCCCTTGAGTTCCTGGCCGGTTTCCGCCAGCTCTCCGAGCTTCTCGATCAGGTTCGTCAAGCCGCCCAGGAAGCCGCCCAGATCGGCGCCCCCGGAGGAGCGCCTGGGACCGGATGTCGACATGGCAACCTCGCACTTCGATTGTAGAGGAACGGACGTAAATCCCATCCAACGGCGAGCGCGCGGGGGCCTCCCCGCGGCCGGGTCTCGGCGCTCGGCGTCACAAAACGAACGATTTAGTCGGCCGGAGGACCGTCAACGCGATATTCGCTGGCAGCCGGCCCTTGAGCGAATGCAGCATCCCCAGGAAGACCAACCCGGTCTCGCCCGGCTGGAGAGTCTCAACGATCCGGTCGGCGATGAAACGATCGCGGGATTCGAGCAATCGCGCCGCCTCGTCGCGGATGGCCTCGGCTCTCGACCGGGGCAGCGAACCGCCAGGCGCCTCGCCCAGAATGCGTCGGTTGAGCTGATATTCCTGGATCAACAGTTGCGGCGACTCCGTTCCCACCAGCGTGGCACCCCGATCGATCAGGTCGGCAAGCAACTGGTGATTCCGGCTCCCCTGCGTCGACAGCTCGCGGACGATCGACTCTTCCTGACCGCAAACCGGCAGCCCATCCTGATAGAGACGGACCCGGTGAAGATCGAGCTTCATCTCCTCGATCCGGCGCTGGATTCTCTCCCATAACGCCTCAACCGAATTTTGATGCGCCTCCCATCGCGACCGGCCCATCCGCCGGACAAACGCCTCCTCGACCTGGGCTCCGAGTCGTCCCAGGTCTTCCCTCGTATGCACGATTGGAACCCAAACTAACTGGCGAGACATCGCATCTTGCCTATCTTTGTTCTCGCCGAGCGAAATCATCGTTGAGTCGCTCTTTCTTCGAGGAACTCCGTCTTGGGGGCCGTATCGCGGCTCCAATCTTACCGTAGGACATGGAGGTCCAGATGTGGATCCACGTGGGAAAAAATAGACGATCCCCGTCTTTTCGAAGTGGCGAATCGCCGCTGAGCCGGCGGCTCGCCGTTTGCGGCCGGTTGAAAGGAGAATCGCGTCGGCCGAGTGGATCGGACGCGTGGACAGGAATCCAGATCGGAGCATGAGAGATGATGACGACCTTCTACCGGGTCCGTCGTGGGGACCAGATCCTTGGCGATGGCGGGACCAGCAAGGAAATCCAGGCACTTCTGGACGACGCGGATCCGGGCGAGTATCCCGTGGAGGTGGTGACCCTCGATGGCCCGATCGATCCGGGCCATTCCCGCCACTGGGGCAAGGCAATCAAGCATGCGGATGGATCGATCCACCTCGAAAGCGATCAGCCCGGCGAATAACCCTCACCGCGAGCCTCTTCCCTTTGAATCTCCGACAAAGGTAAGATGGTGAGGGATTGGCCTCGATCCTTTGGGGGGCGGGGGCTTGTTATGGGGCGCTGGACGATTGGGCGGAAGTTGCTCTGGATCGCGGGCGTGGCGGTGGGGCTCGCGGGCCTGATTTGGTTGCATCAGATTTTGGATAATTTTAGTTATTTCGGGTACGATCGCCAGACGACCCCAGCGGATGTCCGCGACGGGATGGCCTACACGATGGTCCTGGCCGAGTCGGGCCGGATACGCGGTTCCTGGCTCTCGGGCGGCCCGGCGACTGTCCGCGGGCTCGATACGACCGGATCTCCCCTACATCGGGACGGGGCCTCAGTTCGGCGGCCTGGATTCGCCGACGGGGGCCAACGTGGCCTTCGCCGACGGCTCGGTCCGCTTCATCCCCGATACGATCCACCCCCGGGTCTTCGAGGCGCTCTCGACGATCGCCGGGGGTGAGACCATTCCACGTGAGCCGTGGTAATTGTTCAGATATGAATCGACTCGCCGAGCCCCTGGCCGGCGGCTTCCATCACCGCTTCCGAATAGGTCGGGTGCGGGTGCATCGCGTGGAGGATTTCTTCCTCGGTCGCTTCGAGCTTCTTCGCCATCACCAGTTCGGCGATCAGCTCGGTTGCCTGCGAGCCAATCAGGTGGGCGCCCAGCAGCTCGCCGAGCTTCGCGTCGAAGACCAGCTTCACGAAGCCCTCGGTCTCGTCGGAGGCCAGCGCCCGGCCGCTGTACTGGAACGGGAACTTGCCCACGCGGACCTGATAGCCAGCGTCGCGCGCGGCCTTCTCCGTCAGCCCGACACTCGCGACGCCCGGGTCGGTGTACGTGCAGCCGGGGATCGTCGTGTAGTCGACCGTCCGGTCGGAGAAGCCGCAGATCCGCTCGATGCAGCAGATCGACTCGTGGTGCGCCACGTGGGCCAGCCAGGGCGGGCCGATCACGTCGCCGACCGCGTAGATTCCCGGGACGCTCGTGACGTAACCGTTCTTCGGGTCGGCCTTGATGTGGTTCTTGACCAGCTCGACCTTCACGCTGTCGGCAAACAGGTTCTCGACGTTACCGACCACGCCGATGGCGACGAGCATCTTCTCGGCCTCGACGGTCGTCTTGCCCTTCGGCGTCTCGATCTCGGCCGTGACGCCCTTGTCCGACTTCACGATCTTGCTCGTCTTCGAGCCGGTGTGGAAGATGATCCCGCGCTTGGTGAGGCTTTGCTGGAGCGCGGCGGACACTTCTTCGTCCTCGCCGGGGACGATCCGGTCGAGCAGCTCGACGACCGTGACCTTCGTGCCGAGGGCGTTGTAGAAGTAGCCGAATTCCAGCCCGATCGGCCCGGCGCCGATGATGAGCATCGACTTCGGCTGGCTGGTGAGGCTCATCGCCTCCTTGGACGAGAGGATCGTCTGGCCGTCGAACTCGGCTCCCGGGAGCGGGCGGGCGCGAACGCCCGTGGCGATCACGATCGACTCGGTCGAGACGGTCTCATTCCCGATCTGAACCTTGTGCGGAGCGACGACCTTTGCCGTCCCGAGCTTGTGGTTCACCTTGTACTTGCGGAAGAGCCCCTCGATCCCCTTGTTGAGCTGACCCGCGACGCCTCGGCTTCGATTGATGATCTGGGCGAAGTCCCACCCCACCTGGCCGGTGAAGCCGAAATTGGCCCCGTGGTGGTGGATCAACTCGGCCAGGTGGGCGTTGGTGAGCAACGCCTTGGTCGGGATGCAGCCCCAGTTCAGGCAGATCCCGCCCAGCTTGTCACGCTCGACGCAGAGCACCCGCTTTTTGAGCTGCGCGGCACGGATCGCTCCGGCATACCCGGCCGGACCGCCGCCAATTACCACAATGTCGTAGTCGTAGGCCATGGAAATCCCTTGATGTAGGTCAGGCTTTCCAGGCTGACCGGGAGAAACCCCGTCGGGCTGGAAAGTCTGACCTACTTGCCTGTGTTCGTTGGCTCATCTCAGAGCAGCATGGACGTCGGTTCCTCGAGCAGGCCCCTGAGGGTCTGGAGGAATTCGGCGGCCATGGCGCCATCGACGGCGCGGTGGTCAGCGGTGAGGGTGACGGTCATCACGGTGCCGACGACGAGCCTGTCTCCCTCGACGACCGGCCGTTTGTCGGCGGTGCCCACGGCGAGGATGCCGACCTCGGGCATGTTCAGGATGGCGTCGAACTGTCGGATGCCGAACATGCCGAGGTTCGAGATTGTGAACGTGCTGCCGGTGAGCTGCTCGCCGCTGAGGTTGTTCGACCGGGCGGCGGCGGCCAGGGCCTCGCTCCGCTTCCGGATTTCGCGGAGGCCCAGCGTGTCGGCGCGGTGCAGGACCGGGACGATCAGCCCCTCGGGCAGAGCGACGGCGATCCCGATGTTGACCTCGCCGTGGCGGACGATCGCGTCGGGCTCGTAGCTGGCGTTGACGCCCGGATGGGCCCGGAGCGACATGGCGACCGCCTTGGTGACGAAGTCGCCGAGCGAGAGCTTCACGCCCTCGCGGGCGAGCCGTTTGTTCAGCTCCTCGCGAGCGGCGACCAGCCGGTCGACGCGGATGTCGACGGTCAGGTGGATCTCGGGGGCGGTCTGCTTGGCCTGAACCATGCGCTGGGCGATCGTCTTGCGCATTCGGGAGTGCGGGATGCGTTGCGCGGCGATCGGGGCGGCGGCCGTGGTTGGAGCCGCCTGGGGCGTGGCGGCCTTCGAGGGGCCAGCCTGGATGTAGGCCTCGACGTCGCGGCGGACGACCCGCCCGTTCGGGCCCGAGCCCTGGATTCCGGCCAGTTCGACCTGGGCCGAGGCGGCAAGCTTCCGGGCGAGCGGGCTTGCCTTGACCCGTCCACCGTGCGAGGGCACGGCGGCGGCCTGCTGGCCATTGTCCGAGGAGGGATGCCCGTTGCCGTTGCCGTTGCCGCCCGCCCGATCGGCGACCAGTCCGCCGGTGGACGCGACGCCGCTCGCCGCCGCGGCGGCGACGGGCGCTGAGGCCTCGGCACGCTGGGCGGCGGCCTTCGGCGCGGCTTTCGCCTCGCCGCCAAGGCCGAGGTCGGCGGCGACCTTTTTGGGATCCTCGTTCTTTTTCGCGAGCACCATCACCCGTTGTCCGAGCGCCACCTCGTCGCCGGCGCCGTGGTCGATGTGGACGATCGTGCCATCGTCGTACGACTTCATCTGCATGGTGGCCTTATCGGTTTCGATGTCGGCCAGCACGTCCCCTTCCTTGATCTTGTCCCCGACCTTGACCAGCCACTGGGCGATCACGCCGGTCTCCATCGTCGGGCTGAGCTTCGGCATCGTCACTTCGATCGGCACGTCGGTTCTCCCTGGGCGGTCGGTATATCGGCGGGGGGGATGCGGACGATCGCGGCGGGCGGATCCTGGCGACCTCGCCCGCGCGACGCCGGCTTCAGACGTACATCACATCCTTGACGGCCGCGACGACCCGGTCGACCGACGGGAGCATCGAGGCCTCCAGCGTTCGGTTGTACGGGATCGGCGCGTCCTTGGCGGCGACCCGACGGATGGGCGCGTCGAGCTCGTCGAAGGCCGCCTGGGTGATCCGGTCGGCGATCCCGGCGCCCAGGCCGCAGTACGGCCAGTCTTCCTCGACGATCACGCCGCGGTGGGTCTTGCCGATCGAGGTGAGCAGGGTATCCAGATCGAGCGGTCGGATGGTCCGGATGTCGACCACCTCGGCGTCGATTCCTTCCTCGGCGAGCTTCTCAGCAGCGGCGAGCGTTGCCTTGAGCGAGCGCGAGTAGGTGATCAGCGTGACGTCGGAGCCCTCGCGCTTGATGTCGGCCTTGCCGATCGGGACGACATGCTCGCCCTCGGGGACCTCTCCCTTTTCGTGGTAAAGGACCTCGTGCTCGATGAAGACCACGGGGTCATCCGACCGGATGGCGCTTTTGAGGAGGCCCTTGGCGTCGGCCGGGGTGCCGGGCAGAACGACGGTGAGGCCGGGGATCTGCGCGTACCAGGCTTCGAGGCGGTGCGAGTGGGTGGCGGCCAGGCAGCCCGCCATCCCCGAGCTGCCCCGGAAGACGATCGGGACGGCGAACTGGCCGCCGCTCATGTACCGCATGTTCGCCGCGTTGTTGACGATCTGGTCGATCGCCACCAGGCTGAAGCTGAACGTCATGAACTCGACGATCGGCCGGAGCCCGACCATGGCCGCGCCGATGCCGATGCCGGCGAAGCCGCCCTCGGAGATCGGCGTGTCAATGATCCGGCTCGGGCCGAACTTCTTGAGCATCCCCTGGCTGACCTTGTAGGCTCCGTCGTACTGCGCGACCTCCTCGCCCATCAGGAAGACGCGGTCGTCGCGCTCCATCTCCTCGGTCATGGCCTGATTGAGGGCCTCGCGGAACGTCAGGACGGGCATGGTCACTCCTGTGGGATGAACGGGGCCACCGTGATGTCTTCGTAGAGGGCTTCGAGGGGCGGCTGCTCGCTCGCCTCGGCGAACTCGATGCTCTCCTCAATCTCCTCCTTGACGCCCTCGCGCATCCGGTCGATGGCCTCCTGATCGATCCAGCCGCGCTCCTTGAGGATGTTCTCGTAAACGAGGATCGGGTCGTGGCGGATCGCCTCGTCCAGCTCCTCCTTCTGGCGGTACTTGCCCGGGTCGCTGATCGAGTGGCCCTTGTAGCGGTAGGTCTGGGCCTCGATGAACGTTGGCCCCTCGCCGGCGCGGGCCCGGTTGGCGGCCTCTCGGGTTGTTCGGGCCATCAACTCGACGTCGTTGCCGTTGATCTGGTGGCCGGGGATGCCGTACGGGACGGCGCAACGGACGGTGAGGTCCAGCACCGAGGACGACCGGGCCAGCGAGGTCCCCATCGCGTAGAGATTGTTCTCGACGACGTAGATGACCGGGAGCTTCCAGAGCGCGGCCATGTTCAGGGTCTCGTGGACCGAGCCCTGGTTAATGGCACCGTCGCCCATGTAGCAGATGCAAACGCGGTCCTCGCCGCGATACTTGCTCGCGAAGGCGACGCCCGCCGCCAGGGCGATGTGGCTGCCGACGATCGCGTGTCCGCCGAGGAACCCCTTCTCGGCGTCGAAGAAGTGCATGGAGCCGCCCTTCCCCTTCGAGCAGCCGGTCACCTTCCCCAGCAGTTCGGCCATCCCGGCCCGCGCTGTCATCCCTCGGGCCAGCGCGTGGCCGTGGTCGCGGTACGCCGTGATGACGTAATCGTCTTCTCGAAGCACTCCGATCGAGGCGACCGCCACGGGCTCCTGGCCGCTGTACTGGTGAAAGAACCCGCCGATCTTCCCGCCCTTCTGGTAGAGCATCTCCGCGCGCTCCTCGAAGCGGCGGATCAGCATCATCTGGCGGAGCCAGACCAGGGCCTGGGTCTTGTTCACGACGGGTTTGGCCTCCGTCTGCACTTGCTCCGTAATCATCGCGACTCCTGATTGTATCGGGAACGGGTGGATTCAAGTGCCCCGGCAAGGGGTCTAGGGTCCGTATGGCGCGCTCGATCAACGGGGAGGGCGACTCACGGCGAAGTCTCTAGCCGGCACGTCCGTGCGAGTCGCCGTGGAGCAGTTGTCGGAGCACATACGGGAGGATCCCGCCATGCTCATAGTAACGGATCTCCTGCGGGGTGTCGATGCGGACACTCACCCGGAACCGGATCGGCGCTCCTTGCGGGGGAGTCGCCGAGACCTGCAACTCGCGGCCCGAGGCGAACCGTCCGGCGATGGCCTCCGGCAGTCCCTCGATCGCGAAGACCTCCTCGCCGGTCAGGCCGAGCGATTCCGCGCTCTGCCCCGGCAGGAACTGCAACGGCAAGATCCCCATGCCGACCAGATTCGACCGGTGGATCCGCTCGTAACTCTCGGCGATCACCGCACGAATGCCGAGCAGTTTCGGCCCCTTCGCCGCCCAGTCGCGCGACGATCCCGAGCCGTATTCCTTACCCGCCAGGATCAAGAGCGGGACGCCCTCGTCCTGGTATTTCCGAGAGGCGTCGAAGATGGTCATCGGCTCGCCGCCGGGCAGGAGCCGCGTCCAGCCTCCCTCGGTTCCGGGAGCGAGCCGATTGCGGAGGCGGATGTTGGCGAACGTTCCGCGGACCATCACGTCGTCGTTCCCGCGACGCGCTCCGTACGAGTTGAAATCGGCCGGCTTCACGCCGCGCTCGATCAGGTAGCGGCCCGCCGGGCTATCGGCCTTGATCGAGCCGGCCGGCGAGATGTGGTCGGTCGTGATGCTATCGCCCAGAACCGCGAGTACCCGGGCCCCCTCGATCGGAGCGACCGGCGGCGGCTCTGTCGTCATCCCCTCGAAATAAGGCGGATTCTTCACGTAGGTCGACGCCGGATCCCACTGGTAGAGGTCGCCCCGCGGGACCGGAAGCGATCGCCAGTGCTCATCCCCCTGGAAGACCTCGGCGTATTCGGACCGGAACATCTCCGACCGGACGGATTTCGCGATGGCGTCGCGAACCTCGCCCTGCGTCGGCCAGATGTCGCGAAGGTAGACCGATTCTCCCTTCGGATCCTGACCGATCGGATCATTCTGGAGGTCGATATCCATGGTTCCGGCGAGGGCGTACGCGACGACCAGCGGCGGCGAGGCCAGGTAATTCGCGCGAACGTCGGCGTTGATCCGTCCCTCGAAGTTCCGGTTGCCGCTCAAAACGGCGACGGCGACCAGGTCGTCGCGGTTGATCTGGTCGGAGATCGCCTGGGGCAGGGGCCCGGAATTGCCGATGCAGGTCGTGCAGCCGTAGCCGACCAGGTTGAACCGAAGCTGGTCGAGATAGGTGTCCAGCCCCGCGTCGTGAAGATAGTCGGTGACGACCTTCGACCCGGGCGCCAGGCTCGACTTCACCCAGGGCTTTGCCTTCAGCCCGCGCCCGACGGCCTTCTTCGCCAGGATGCCGGCGGCGATCATCACCGAGGGGTTCGAGGTGTTCGTGCAACTCGTGATGGCCGCGATCACCACCGAGCCGTTCGTGATGCCCGGCATCTCCGCGGTGTTGTCGGCCGTCGACGAACCGTTCGATCCACTCTCCACGACCGGCAGCGCGGCCTTCTTCTTCGCGGGACGGGCGGCCTGAAGCTCCTGCAAGGCCGAGGCGAACGACGCCCGGGCCTGGCTGAGCGGAACCCGGTCCTGCGGGCGCCTTGGGCCGGCGAGGCTCGGCTCGACCGTTGAGAGGTCAAGTTCAAGGGTATCGGAGTAGATCGCTTCCGGAGCGCCTGGGCCGTGGAAAATGCCCTGGGCCTTCGCGTAGGCCTCGACCAGTGCGATTTGCTCGGCCGGCCGGCCGGAAAGCTCAAGATAGCGGAGGGTCTCGGCGTCGATCGGGAAGAGGCCGCAGGTGGCCCCGTATTCGGGGGCCATGTTGGCGATGGTCGCCCGGTCGGCGAGCGGAAGGTTCGCCAGCCCGTCGCCGTAATACTCGACGAACTTGCCGACGACGCCCTTCTTGCGGAGCATCTGGGTGACGGTCAGCACCAGGTCGGTCGCCGTGGCACCCTCGCGGAGGGTGCCGGTCAGCTTGAATCCGACGACCTGCGGCACCAACATGGAGACCGGCTGACCGAGCATTGCGGCCTCGGCCTCGATCCCACCGACGCCCCACCCAAGAACGCCCAGGCCGTTGATCATGGTCGTGTGCGAGTCGGTCCCGACCAGCGTGTCGGGATAGGCGAGTGAGCCGCCCTCTCCCTCGGCGTCGAAGACGACCCGGGCGAGATATTCCAGGTTGACCTGATGGACGATTCCGGTGTCCGGCGGGACGACCCGGAAGTTATCAAACGCGTTCTGCCCCCAGCGCAGGAAGGCATAACGCTCCCGGTTCCGCTGCATTTCGAGTTCCGCGTTGACGGCGAACGCCTGTGCGGTCCCGGCCTCGTCCACCTGGACCGAGTGGTCGATCACCAGTTCAACCGGCTGGAGCGGGTTAATCTTCTTCGGGTCGCCGCCCAGTCGCTGCATCGCGTCTCGCATCGCGGCGAGGTCAACGATTGCGGGAACGCCGGTGAAATCCTGCAAGAGAACGCGGCTTGGCCGAAAGGCGATCTCGGTGCTGGGCTCGGCCCTGGCGTCCCACGAGGCGAGGGCGCGAATATCGACGGCGGTCACGGTGACGCCGTCCTCGTGGCGGAGCAGGTTTTCCAGCAAGATCTTGAGTGAGAACGGCAATCGCGAAATATCGAGCCCGGCGCGGCTCAGGGCGTCGAGCCGATAATAATGGAAGGTTTTCCCTCCCACCTGGAGCGTCGATCGGGCGTCGAAGGAACTCGGCATGGTTATCCTCTCGCGGACGGGCGGGGGGTCAACCCACGAATTGTACGTCAAGCGGGCCCGGGACTAAACCCGCTTCCGCTCCGCGGGCCAGGAGTGTGCGAACGGCCTCGCGACCTCTCGGACCGTAATCGATCGTCCAGTCGTTGACGTACATCCCCACGAACCGGTCGGCCAGCGCCGGCTCGAGGTCGCGGGCATAGCGCAGGGCATACTCCAGGGCCTCGGCACGATGATCGAGGGCGTACTGGATGCTTTCCTTCAGCATCCGGGCGATCTTCTCGACCATCTCTGTTCCCAGATCGCGCCGGACTACGTTGCCACCGAGCGGCAGGGGGAGCCCCGTTTGCTGGAACCACCACTCACCCAGATCCACCACCTGGTGCAGCCCCCGGTCACCGTAATAAAGCTGCCCCTCGTGGATCAACAACCCGGCCTCGACCTTCCCCTCGGCCACCGCCGGCAGAATTTCGTCGAACGGCATCACCACCACCGGGGTGTCCTTGCCGAGGCACAATTGCATCGTGAGATAGGCGGTTGTGAGCTTGCCCGGGATCGCAATGGTGCGCCCCTTGAGATCATCGAGGGTCATGGCCTCTCGGGTGACGAGAGTGGGTCCATATCGATCACCCATGCTGGAGCCCGAGGCGAGCAGGGCATACTTGTCGGCCAGATAGGCGAAGGCATGGATGCTAACAGCCGAGACTTCGAGCTCGCCGGAGAGCGCGCGTCGGTTGAGGGTCTCGATATCTTCAAGCTGATGGACGAACTTGAGGCCGCCGGTCTCGATCTTATCGTGGGTGAGGGCATAGAACATGAAGGCGTCGTCCGAATCGGGGCTGTGCCCGACGCGGATGGTGGTGGCGGCGGCATCGCTCATCGAGGCGGCTCCTGGGTCTCGTAAGGAAGGCGCGAGGGACGGGCCCGGACTCGCGGGTGCGTGGTGGGGCGAGGGTCGCCATCGCGGTCGTCGGCTCACCGAGCGGGCTCGGCGAGTCAACTTTATTGATAGGGTATTCCTTCGGCGGCGCGAAGTGGGGTCTTTCGCGAACTTCACGGGCGTGGGGTGATTGCGGCTTACCGGCCCGGCTGGATGGTGACTCGGAAGGGGTTCAGCGTCTCGCCACCGCCGGCATCCACGAGGGCTGCCACGTCGCGGACGATGGTCTGGACGGCCGTCGACGAATCGGCGACCGCTGTTTCCAGGGCGGGGGCATCGATGACCAGCCGGCCGATCGAATTGAGGCGGTGTGGTGTGGCGGCCGGCCCGAGGATGCCAGCGAGCGTCGAGCGGAGCGAGGAGAGCGAGGCGGCCGATGGTGTTCCCTGTGCGAAGGCGGCCAGGTAGGCGGCGTTGAGTCGGTTCATGGTCGAGCTGGGGACCCAGGCGCTGAGACTTTCAAGAATGGAGGCATCGCGACGGATGACCCCCGCGCCGGCGGGGGACAGGCGCTCGATCGCGGCGAGGTCGCGGTCGAGTTGTGTCCGGGCGTTCTTTTTCTGGGTGCCCCAGCCGCGGAAGAAGCCACGGAGATGCTGGCTGTAGAAGAGTCCGGGATCCTCGAAGTGATAGCCCGAGTTGGCCGGCAGCGACTGCTCGCCGTTGCGGAGGGTGTTAAAGTCGTCGGTGAAGGTGGAGAAGCCGAACGGGTCGACACCTGCCGAATCGGCGAGCGTCCGCATGTCGGCGACCGTCTGGACGATCAGAGTTTGCGGGACGTGGAGCCCATCGAGCGTGCCCGAAAGCCGGGTGGTGACCTCGGTCCAGGCGGCGTTGTCGAACGAGCCGTCGAGGGGGGCCCGGTCAAGAATCAGGGTGGCCGAGACGGCCTTGAGCTGGGCCGTCGTGGTGGGCAGGCCGGCTGCCGAGGCATCCGCCGAGATTGCCCGAGCATCATCGCGGAGGGCGAGATACTCGGCCGGGGTCGCCCGGGAGGCCAGCTCCAGGCGCTTCACCTCGCTGACATACTGGTCGTATTCATGGCGGACGATCTGGGCCTGGTAGTAGACCTGGTTCGAGTACGAGGATCCGAAGAAGCTGGGCAGCCGGCGTTCTTCGAGGTTCTCGACGATGGGGGTTCGGCGATGGAAGCGGGCGTGACGGCTCATGATCGAGGCCCTTCCGTGGTTTCCTCGGGCGTTCTGGGGTGGCCCCAGAACGGCTGAACCGTGTTACGAAGGGCCTCACGGATCGGTTCGGCGATCGTTCGGATTCGCTTGCATCGCGCCTCATCCAAGGAATGAGCGGGCTTGTGAATCACGGACAACGGCGGGCGTCGCGGCCTCGTTGACGATCAGCCGGAAGACGTCGGGCCGCGCGTAGTGGCCGACGACGTCGAAATCGAGCCGGGCGCGCGGGATCTCGTCGAGGTCGAGGTCGGCGGTCAGGATGGTTGGCCCGTCGAACGCCGGGCCGGCGAGGATCTTACCGAGTGGGTCGACGATGCAGCTTCCTCCCGCCGACATCACCGTCGACGGATCATCCCCCTGGATCGCCGGGTAATCGGCCGGATAGTCGGATCGGAGTGCGTACTGGTTGCATCCGAGGACGAAGCACCGACCCTCCATCGCGATGTGCCGGAGGGTCGAGAGCCAGCTTTCGCGGCCGTCGGCGGTCGGGGCGCAGTAGAGCTGGACGCCCCGGGCGTACATGTGCATCCGGAGCATCGGCATGTAGTTCTCCCAGCAGATCACGGCGCCCAGGCGGCCGATCGACGTTTCGAGGACGGGCATCGTCGAGCCGTCTCCCTGGCCCCAGATCAGCCGTTCGGAGGCGGTTGGCATCAGCTTCCGGTGCTTGCCCAGGAGCGTTCCGTCTGGTCCGAAGAACAGGACGGTGCAGTAGAGCGTTCCGCCCTCGCGTTCGGTCACGCCGATCACCAGGTGCGCTCCGGTCCGACGAGCGATCCGGCCGATCGCCTCGGTCGCCGGGCCGGGGACGTCGACGCTCGCCTCCCAGTAGCGGCGGAACCATTCGCGTCCCTCGGGGGTTCGCGAGCCGACCCGCGCGCCGAAGTCGAGGCCGCGCGGGTAGCCCGAAACGAACGCCTCGGGGAACAGGATCAGACGGGCGCCTGACCGGGCGGCCTGGTCCGAGAATTCCGAGAGGCGATTCAAGGTAGCGTCGCGGTCGAAGGCAATGGAGGCCGCCTGAACGACCGCGACCCGGACCGGATTCATCGACGATCACTCCCTTATCGGCCGACGATCGCCGGCCGCGAAGCGCCCAGGCACGATGCGGCGAGCCATCCGAACGACGCGGCGCCCAGAAGTCCGCCCGCGAAGAGGCCGAGTGGAACGCTCACCAGCAAGATCCCGCCGGCGAGGTCGCCCAGCAGCGGCTCGACGCCCGGCATCGCCCAGCGCCCGGCCACGAGGCCGAACGTCCCACCCGCCACGTCCGCCAACAGGAACCAGAAAATCGCCAGGACCAGTGCGCGCGTCGAATCCATCGGAGCCGCTCCCGTTCGTGATGCCCTCGAATCTCGCTCAGCCTCCGGGGATCTCATGCTCGGAACGGGCCGCCGCGTGCCACCGGTCCTCCGTTTTTTCGGAGACGGGCTTCTCGCGAGGTTATCGTAATCCCGATCCGGACGGCGGGGAAGTGACCCCGTCGCCGCGCCTCGGCCTTTCGCTTATGATCGAGAGCCTCAAAGCCGAGGGAATCCGGCCGCCCATCGCGGCCGACGCGGTAGACCCCGAGGAATCCATGAGACGCGATCTCCGAAGTTGGTTCGCTTCGACGACGATCCTCCTCCTGACCGGGCTCACCATCGGAGCCGGCGGCGAGCCGCCTGCCGTCGAAAAAGCCATCGAGGGGATCCGCCCCGGCGCGATCCTCGACCACATCAAGGTGCTGGCCTCCGACGACTTCGAGGGCCGAGGCCCCGGAACCCCCGGCGAACAGAAAACCATCGACTACCTGACCGGCCAGCTCCGGAAGATGGGCCTCAAGCCCGGCCATCCGGATGGGACTTATGTTCAGAACGTGCCGCTCGTCGGCTTCCGCGCCACGCGCGTCGAGGGAGCGATCTCGACCCGGGGCGGCCCGATCGTTCTGAAATTCCCCGAAGACTTCGTCGCGGTTTCACGTCGCGACGAGAAAAAGGTCGAGGTGAATGGCTCCGATGTGGTCTTCGTCGGCCACGGCGTCGTCGCCCCCGAGTACGACTGGGACGATTACAAGGGCCTTGACGTCCGCGGCAAGACGCTCCTGATGCTCGTGAACGACCCGCCGGTGCCGGATCCGAAGGACCCCTCGCGGCTCGACGACTCGGTCTTCAAGGGCCGGGCCATGACCTATTACGGGCGATGGACCTACAAGTACGAGATCGCCTCGGAAAAGGGCGCAGCGGCGGTGCTTTTGATCCACCAGACCGGGCCCGCCGGCTATCCGTTTGAGGTTGTCCGCGGGAGCTGGAGCCGCGAAAACTTCGACATCCCGCGGGCCCCGGAGGCCGAGGTGGACGGGCGAGTCGCCGTGGAAGCATGGATCACCGAGGAGAAGGCTCGCTCGATCCTCAGCGCGGGCGGGCAGGACCTCGACGCCCTGATGAAGGCCGCCGCCCGCCGCGATTTCCGGCCGGTCCCGCTCGGCGAAACCGCCCGGTTCGACATGACCCTCACCCATCGCGTCGTCCAGTCGAAGAACGTCCTCGGCCGCGTCGAGGGCTCCGATCCCAAACTCAAGGACGAGATGTTGGTCTACACCGCGCACTGGGACCACCTCGGCCGCGACCCCGAGCGATCGGGCGACCCGATCTTCAACGGAGCGGCCGACAACGCCTCGGGTGTCGCCGCGATCCTGGAGATCGCCCGGGCGTTCACTCGGATCGAGCCCGCTCCCAAACGCTCGGTCCTGTTCCTGTTCGTCACCGCCGAGGAGCAGGGGTTGCTCGGCGCGAAATACTACGCGAGCCATCCGCTCTATCCGCTCGAAAAGACGGTCGCTGATATCAACCTTGACGTGATCAATCTCTGGGGGCCGACGCGCGACATCCTGAGCATCGGCATGGGCCAGACCGACCTTGACGACCGCCTCGTCAAGATCGCCGGCCGGCGTGGACGGACCGTTGCCCCCGACGCGAGCCCCGAGAAGGGATACTATTACCGCTCGGACCACTTCGAGTTCGCCAAGAAGGGCGTTCCCGCGATGGATCCGAAGGGCGGCCGGAACTACGTCGGCCAATCGGCCGACTTCGGCCAGAAGAAGCAGGACGAGTACACCGCGAACGACTATCACAAGCCGAGCGACGAGGTCAAACCCGACTGGGATCTCTCCGGCGCTGCCGAGGACCTGAAGCTGCTCGTCGAACTCGGATACCAGGTGGCCGAGGAGCCCACGCTCCCCGCCTGGAAGCCAGGCAGCGAGTTCAAGGCACGCCGAGAGGCCATGATGAAGGCGGCGAAGCCGTGAGTGGTGGCGTCAATGGCGAGACGCCGGGACGCCGGGCGTGGATGATCGGGGCGGCCCTGGCGGTCGGCGTGGGAGCGATCCTCGCCGGCTGGCTCGACCTCCGCTTCGGCTGGGTCGCGACCGTCTTCGACGCGGTCGCGCATCAGTTCTACGAGGTTCCGCTGATCGCCCGGCTCCGTCGGCCCTCGCAGCTTGTCCTGACCCGAGCGCACCTGGCGATTCTCGCGACTTACGCGACCCTCGCCCTGTCCCTCTCGCCCTGGATTAGCCGACACGCGAGGGCCTGGCTGGCGATCCTTGGCGTCGCCTATCTCCTTCGGGCGATGATCTGGATCGTCGGAAGCAACCTGCCGCTCGTCCCCGGGGATAGCTCGCATTATGTCGAGATCGCGACGTCGATCCTCCGCGGCGAGGGGCCGGTCAAGCATTACGTGGAGAGTTTCTTCGAGGATTATCCGAGGATTCGCGAGGGGCGCGGGGTCCTCGACGACTGGGCGACGCCGCTCGACGGCTACGTCCGCGCGCTGGCGATGCGAATTGCCGGAGTCTCGCCCGACGATCCGGTCGAGGCGCGGTTTGCGGCCGGCAAGGCGTGCAGCTTCGCGATGAACCTGCTCGCCCTGCCCGCGCTCTACGGCTTTGCTCGCCGACGATTTGGGCCGAAGGTCGCGCTCGGGGCGATGGCGGTCATGGCCGTGCTGCCGGTCCACGCGATTTATGCCGGGTTCGTGCTGCGTGAGAGCCTGGTCGTGCTGACCACGATCCTCGCCGTCTGGGCCCTCACCGAGTGCTGGCGGATCGGCCGAGAGGGCGCGACTTCCATCCTCCTGGCGCTTCTGGCTGGCGGCCTGGGCGGGCTCGCGATCCTGGCTCGCACGACGGCGCTGGCGATCCTCGCCGCCGCGGGGCTGGTCTTTCTCGTCCGATACGCCCGGCGGCAACCGATCGCGTTGATCGCCTGGGTCGTCGCGATGGCGATCGCGATCGCCCCCTGGGCCCTCGCGACCTATCGCGAGTACGGCCGGCCGTTTCACAGCTACACCTCCTATTTTGAGTACAACTTCTCCTGGACCGTTCACCATTACGAGAAGGGGAACACCCGACCGGCGCAGTTCTACAACCTCGCGAACGCGCCCGAGGTCGTCCGGGTGAAGATCAAGGCGCTGATCATCATCGTCGTGTACTCGACGATGATCCTCGGCCTGCCGGTGGTGGCCGGATTCTTCGGGCGGTTGCGGACGAGGGGACGTCCGGGCGGCGCCACTGACGGACTGATCGCCGTGATGCTCGCGGTTTTTGTGGTCGCGACGCTCAAGAGCGTCGCCGACGTGACCCAGGTGGCGCAGCTTGGCCGGTATTACGTGCCCGTTTATGTCCTGATGCTCCCGACGGCGGTGGCCGGGTGGGTCGAGTGGGTCGCCCGATGGCGGATTCGGCGTCCGGTCGTCGCCTGGATGGCGGTGGGATACCTCGCGATGATCTGGGCGGATCCGACCTGGGCCTATGATGCGTCGTGGCTGACTCAGAAGCGGTTTCAGCTTCACTGGCCGGCGATTCGGGAGGCGGGCGACTGGATTCGAGCGAATCCTGGAGCGGTTCCCCCGGAGGCGCGGATCATGACCTGGTTCCCGTGGGAGTTGCGGGTCGCCAGCGACCGGGCGACCGTCTTGATGCCGCGCAACTACGACCCGAGGCGGATCCACGAGGTGATCCGGCAATACGGCGTGACGCACCTGCTCTGGGGGTCGTTCGAGCCGCCTCCGTTGGCGGAGATCAACCCCGAGACCTGGGCCGATCAGCTCGATGCGCTCCGGGTCGAGCTGGGGCTCTCGGCCGATCGGCAGGTCTTCCGGTCGAAGCAGGACCCGTTCTTCCCCGTCCGGCTGTACCGGCTTCGATGAGCCGCGAGCCGGACCGGCTGGGAACCGAATCGATGCGATGGGACCGCCTGATTCTCGTCCTCTGGATGGTCGCCGCCGTCTGGTACCGGGCGCACACCTTCGGCGCCGACGTCCGCGAGGCGACAGGGCTTGCGCTCTGGCCGGTGGTGGGCCGCGCCAGTGAGCCGCTCGACTGTGACGAGGCGGCTTACGCCTACATGGGGCATCGCGTTTGTCTCGGCGACGCCCTGTATCGTGATCTCACCGAGTACAAGCCGCCGCTCGGCTACTGGATCTACACGGCGGCCGTCGCTATCGGCGGCTATCGCGAGCTGGCGATTCGGGTGCTGGCGATTCCGTTCGTTCTCGGAGCGATGGCCGCGGCCTGGTGGGTCGCGCTCCGGCTCTCGGGACGGATCGCCGCGGCTCTGGCCCCAGGGCTCTTCCTGCTGGTCAGCACCGATCCTTACCTCTTCGGTAACGGGTCGAACATGGAACACTTCATGAACCTGTTCTCGCTACTTGGCCTGGCGGCGACGGTCGGCGCCTGGACCCGCGACGATCGGCGATGGCTCGTCGCCGCGGGGCTCGCGATCGGGGCCGCGGCGATGGTCAAGCAGGTGGCTGTCGTTCCGGCGGCGGTGGTTCTCGTGGCACTGATGATTCGGGGTGGTCGATCGCGGCGCGGTCTTGTCGACGCGATGGCCCTCAGCGTGGGGATGCTCGCCGTCGGCGTGGTCGCCGGTTCGATCGTGATCGCGAGGGGCGCGGGTCAATCGGCTTATGAGGACATCGTCCTCCAGGCCCGGGCCCTGGCGACCGACACCCTTCCCGAGCCGAACGCACCCTCGCCCTCGGTTCGCTGGCTGACCGGCAACGCCGATCCCCGCGGCGAGTTACCCTGGCCGTTTGGCTCGACCGATTACCTTGTCTGGTGGGCCGGCGGAAGCTGGCCGTTCTGGCTGGCGTCGGTCGGCTCGGTGGTTTCTCTGGCGGCCGGCGAGGCTCGGCGGAGGATTGTCGCCGGGTGGGTCGTCGCCTCCTGGCTGCAGGTCGTCCTGCCTGGGCTTTACTGGCCGCATTATTACCTGCTTCCGGTTCCGACCTCGACGATCGCGGTGGCCATCGCGCTTGGGGACGCGATCGGGGCCGTGGCGGATCGGTCGCGAGGCGGTCGCCGGGGGCTCATCGGGTTGGCGACGGCGGCCCTGGTCGTCGCCATCGCGGGGACGCTGGTTTTGCAGGCCCGATGCTACCTGGGCGTTGAGCCCGAGGAGCTGACCATCCGATACAAGGGCGGGCGGCAGTGGGTTGTCCTGCGCGAGATGGGCCGCGAGATCGGACGACGGGTTGAGGGGTGGGATTCGCCTCGGCTCTATGTCTGGGGATGGCAAAGCCCGCTGAACTTTTATTCGAGGCTCGATAGCCCAACCCGTCACTTTTTCGTCGACAATCTGCTCCGCGACCAGGCGGGCCGGGATCACCCGTTGATCGGGCCGAGGGTCGATGAGATTCTGTCGACGCTGAAGGCCCGGCCGCCCGAGCTGATCTTCACCGGATATCCGCCGTTCCCGAAGTTGCGGGCCTTCCTCGACGCGAATTATCTTCCCTCGACGATCGCTCGCGGGCTGTATCTGCGGCGCGGGGTTTACGGGCGGTTCGAGACGGCCGGTTCCGGGGCGACGCATCGAGACTCGACGATCCCCCGATAGCGGTCGCGAAGGCCGCCCATGATGGCGTCCCAGCTCTGTCCCTCGGCGTAGGCACGGGCCTCGCCGGCCATCCGTCGGCGTTCCTCGGGATGTTCGATCAGGCCGACGAGGGCATCGGCCATCCGGTCGGGCGACTGGTCAGGATCGATCAGGATTCCGGTCTGGCCGGGGCGGACCGTCTCGCCGACTCCGCCGGCGCGGAGCGCGACAACCGGAAGGCCCGAGGCCATCGCCTCAAGGACGACGTTGCCGAACGTCTCGGTCTTGCTGGCGAAGGCGAAAAGGTCGGCGGCGGCGTAGTGATCGGCGACATCGGCGCCGGTCTTGTAGCCGACGAATTTCGCCGCGTCGCCGAGCCTGCGCTCAAGGGCCGGACGCGAGGGTCCGTCGCCGACCATCAGGATCCGGACCTCCGGGCGCCGGACGATGACCTTCGCCAGGGCGTCGGCCAGGAAATCGACGTTCTTCTCAGGCGCGATCCGGCTGACGTAGGCGATGACCGGGTCTTGCTCGCCCCATCCGAGAGCCTTCCGGACTTCAGAACGGCCGGGCCGATTCGGATGGAACATCGAGGCATCAACGCCTCGCTGCCAGAGGACCAGCCGCTCGAAACCCAGCGGTTCGAGCTGGGCGATGGTTGCCCGCGAGGGGACGTAGGTCTCCAGCGTTCGGTTGTGGAACCAGCGAAGGTAGCCCTCGATCACTCCCCGGGCCCAGCCGACCCGGTAATGCCGGCTGTACTGGTCGAAATTGGTGTGGAAGCTCGAGACAACAGGAATCCGCCGCCGAAGCGCGAACCGGAGAGCGGCCAGACCGAGCGTTGCCTCGGTGGCGATGTGCAGAATGTCGGGCCGAAACCGCTGGACCGCCTGTCTCACCCCGCCGAACGGCGGAAGCGGCAGATGCAGTTCCTTGTAGAACGGCAGCACTACCGAGCGGACAGCATGCCAGTCCTGCGGCTCCACGCCGGCCGCGGCCCGGTGGCCATAGTTGGGGTGGATCAACTGGACCTCGTCGCCAGCCGCGAGCAGATGCCGGACCAGTTCCCCCAGCGTCCTCGATACGCCGTTGACCTGCGGGAAGTACGTCTCGGTGACGATCGTGACGCGCATGCCATCCTCGGGCTCGATCCAGCCCCCACCGGACGCGACGGCATCGGCGGGTCACCGGAAGCTCTCAATAATAGCCGGCACGCGGGGAAGACCGGAGGTGATTTTGTTGAAGATTATGTGAGGTCAATGGGTAGCGATTCGATTTCTTTCGATCTTGACGATCCAGGCAGCACCAAGTATGTGAGTGGGCATGAGGTGGAGATGATCGTCTTCTGTGTCCGACCCGGCGACGGAGAGGGTTGGATTCGGCTTCTCACGGAAGGGCCTGTCGATGCACCGACGATTCCCTGCTCTGGTGATCGGTCTCGGGATGTTTTTCGGCCTCGTTGTGGTTCCTGCGGCGCGGGCCGTCCCGTTCTACACGGTTCAGAACCTGGGTCCGATGCCGACCACGATCGATGGGCCGGGCGTCCTTGTGAACGGGCAGGGGAAAGTGACCTACCCCGCGCTCGACGGGCTGGATTTCGGCAACGCGGCGACCGGCCCGGTGCCGGCTGGGGACCAGCGGTATTACTCCGTCTCCGAGCCTTCGAACAACGGCCTCGACACGGTGGGCCGGGCCTGGAATCCGACCGCGGGTCACATGGACGGATACATCGTCAGCGGCGGCCAGGCCACGGCCCTGCCGCCGGTCGATGCCTCGGTTCCCAATTCGACCATCGCCCCGTACGCCGTGAATAACCTGGGGCAGGTGGTCGGCGGGTCATCGTGGATCAATCCCGCTGGTCAGATGATCTCCGGGCCGTCGATCTTCACGCCCGGGACCGGCTCGCGGATGATCGCGACGAACGGCGGGAACGCCTATGGGATCAACGATCTGGGGCAAGTGGTGGGCTCCTACATCCCCACTCCGGCGCAGGCCAATAACCACGCTTTCTTCTGGAACGGCTCGGGCGGGCTGATCGATCTCAACTCGGCGATCCCCGCAGGCTCGGGCCTGACACTGACGAGTGCCCTGAGCATCAATGACAGCGGGCAGATTGGGGCGTACGGAGTCGATGCCTCGGGGAAGGCGTACGCTCTGCTCCTCACGCCGGCTGGCGCGCCGCCGACATCCGGGGGCGGCGACCCGGGGAACTCCTCGTCGGGCGGTAGCAACAGCGGAACAGGCACCGGCCCAACGCCCTCGGGCCCTCCGTCCGCCGGATCGGCACCCTCGGGCCCGCTGCCGACCCCCGCGCCCGAGCCCTCCACACTCGCGATCGCCGCGTTCCTGATCGGGGCGTTGGCCCTCCGCGCCCGGACGCGTTGAGGGGCCTGTCGAACCTCGATCCTCGCCGGGCTTGCCGGGGGCCTCTCGGCGTGCGAAACTCGGGAGGATCGGCACGACGATCCCGAGTCCCCGGAATCCTCGACCGGATACCTCCCACCACATGACGGGGCACTGCCTTGAAAGAGAATCCAGTTAAGCGGGCGTTGCGCGCGGGGAAGCCGCAGTTCGGTACCTGGCTGACGCTCGGCAGCGTCGCCGCGGCGCGGTTCATGGCGAGGGTCGGCCTGCCCTGGCTCACCGTCGACATGGAGCATACTCACACCGACATCGAGACCGCCGCCTACATGTTCGCCGCGATCGCCGACGCCGGCTGCGTTCCGCTCGCCCGCGTCCCGACCGGCAAGCACGAGTACATCAAAATGGTGCTCGACTCGGGCGCCATGGGCATCGTCGCGCCGATGGTCATGAGCGCGGAGGAGGCCCGATCGATCGTCGCCGCGTGCAAGTATCCCCCGAAGGGCAATCGCTCGATCGGAGGCGGTATGCACGCGATCAACTTCGGGACGACCTCCGATCAGTACTACCGCCACGCCGATGACGAGATCCTCGTCGTGCTCCAGACCGAGCACATCGACGCCGTGAACATCGCCGATGAGATCTACTCGGTCCCCGGGATCGACGCCATCTTTGTCGGCCCGAATGATCTGACCTACTCGATGCGGTCGGCCGATGGAACCTTTGCCGACAAGGAGACCTTCGAGGCGACCCTGACCCGCATTCGAGAGGCCGCGCAGCGGAACAACGTTCCCTGCGGCCTGCACGTCTTCTCCCCCGAGGACGCGATCCGACGCGCCCGGGAAGGGTGGCAGTTCATCGCCGTGAATAGCGAGTTGAAGATGATGCTCGAAGGGGCCGCCGACCTCACAAAAAAGGTTCACGGCGATCCCCATCCCCAGGATCTCGCCAAGTATTGAGATCGAGGCAGCCCACCGCAACCCGAAGGGTGCCTGGTTCGCACTCTCGATCCATCAGGGCTCGACCGCTCCCAGGGCGATTCGGACGCCCTGGCCGAGCCGAAGTGCGGGCTGGTCTGGGTCGAGCCGGATGAGGCATTCGAGTGTTCGGACATCGGTCATCTGCGAGGGGTCATGCATAATCGTCCGGCGCTGGCCGTACCAGCCAGCGACCCGGCCGACGCGCCCTCGCCAGCTCATCGTAGGGTCGGCGTCGTCGCGGATTGTCGCCGGCTGTCCCTCCTTCACCCGACCGGCGAACTCCTGCTCAACGGTCGCGCGGATCACCCGAGGGCCATCGGCGGCGAACAGGATCGCCGGCTGATCGGGACGCGTTCCCAGCACGTCACCTGGTGCGACCAGAATCCGAAGAACCGTTCCCGGACCGGGCGCCCGGATGCGACGCCCCTCGACCGCGAGCCGGGCCAGGTCGCGGCGCGCCTCCGCCGCGACCAACTCCTGCCTGGCTCGCTCGATTGGTCCGGCGATGTCCTGCGCCTCCAGTTCTTCCAGCCGGGAGGCCTCGGCGCGCTCCATCGCCTCAGCCTCACGGATTTTCTCCTGGCTGATCGATCGGTCCGACTGAGTGATGATATTTGACTTCGCGAGCCGTTCCTCGCGCTCCTGGGTCCGTCGGACGGCCTCGACCCGGCTCCGCATGGCGTCCCGAATCGCGATTTGCTGCTCGACACGGATTCGATGAAGCGACGGCTGCTTTTCCGCCTCGCGCATCTGCAACTGGGCCAGGCGGACGGCCGCCTCGGCCTCGGCCAGCCGCGCCTGGGCCGCGGCCTCATCGACCCGAACCAGTTCGGCGCCTGCCTCGACGTGCTGGTTCTCGGCGACCGTGACCGCGATCACTCGACCCGGCTCGACGGTCGATAGCGAGGCCACGCCTTGCTCGAGATCGACTGTCCCGTAGCAGATGAGCCGGCCCGAGTCACGGTCGGCGGATGTCGACGTCGACGGTGGAGGCGATCCAGCCGGCGCGGCGGCCCGGCCCTGGAAGTGGACCGCCGAGGCGATCAAGGCCCCCGCGATCGCGACCAGGACGAGAGCTCGAATCGCAGCACTCATAACGTGGGCTCCAGGGACGCGGGCTCGTCGGAGAGCCGGCCGTCGACCATGTGGACGACGCGGTCGGCATACGGGATCAGTCGGGGATCATGGCCAACGACGAAGAGGACGGCACCCTGGTCTCGCGCTGCCGCGTGCAGGAGCCGGATCACCTGCTCGCCGTGTCCCCAGTCGAGCGAGCCGGTGGGTTCATCGGCGAAGCAGAACCGAGGGTTCTTGAGCAGTGCTCGACCGACGGCCACACGCTGCTTCTCCCCGCCCGAGAGCTGGTCGGCCCGGATGTGACCTCGTGCGCCCAGGCCAAGCTGATCGAGCATTGCGCCCACTCGTCGGCGCGCTTCGCGAGGGGAGGCGCCCTCGCCCCATCGAACCACCATCTCCAGTTGCTCGGCGGCGGTCAGAGAGGGGAACAGGTTAAACCCCTGGAAGATGAAGCCGAAATGCTCGAGCCGAAACCGCTCGCGAGCGGACTCGCGGATCGTCCAGAGGGAGCGACCCAGGATCGTCACCTCGCCGCGGTCGGGACGCAGCAATCCGGAGAGGACCGCCAGCAGCGTCGACTTGCCGCTGCCCGAGGGTCCCATCAGCAGGACGACCCGGCCTGGATAGAGCTCGATCGAGACATCGCGCAGCACCCGGGCGGTGGAGGATCCCTCGCCATACGAACGCTCCAGGTTGCGGGCGATCAGCGCGGGCTGGTCGGGCATCGTCGGAACGGTCCTTTCCCGGATCTCATCGGAGGAGCGTGATCGGTTCGACCAGTCGAAGTGAGCGGAGCGCGGCCAGGCCGGAGAGCAGAGCCATCGAGAGGGTTAGCCCCGATCCGAGAGCGTAGAGCCAGACGGGCAGCACAACCCGGGCGCCGGCGCTTTCGCCGCTGGAGGCCAGCGCCTGGATCAACGGCATCGCCAGCGTGATCCCGGCCAGACCAACCCAGAGAGCCTGAGCCATCACCAGACCGGCCATTTTCCGTCGTGGGATTCCGAGTGCCCGAAGCACCGCGTATTCCCGGAGCGAGGCGGCCGTGGCGGCGTAGAGTGTCTGGCTGGTCACCGCCATCCCGACGAGCAGGCTGAGCATTGCCGTGAACCCCATGCCGATGCCGGCCTCGGTCCGTGTCGCCCAGAAGAACTGTGTCCGGGCGGAGAACTCGCCGCTCGTGAAGGCCGAGAGATCCGATCGACGGCGGAGTCGAGCGGCGACGGCCGGGGCGTCGGACGGGTTCCGGCACCGTCCCAGCAGGTACATGGTGTGGCCGGGATAATCGCGGAAGAGCGGCTGAATTTGATAGGCGGTCCGCATCGAGCAAAAAATGTAGGGTGGGCCGAGGCTTTTGAGCCCGCTCACCAGGCCGACCACCCGAACCCTGCGCCCGGCGACCTCGGCGATTCCTCCAACCCCGTCGACGCCCAACCGTTCGAGCTCCGTCTCATCCACGACGACGGAGCCGGGTTCCGTCAGGCGATCTCGGAGAGTCGGCGAGAGATCGCTGACGACTCCGAGTGCTCCCGACTCGAGTCGGGAGCCAATCACGCAGCAGACCTCCGACCCGCCCCTCGGATTGCGCCAGTAGCTGTAACCATAGAGATAGGGCTCGGTCGCGATGACCTCGGGCTGGCTTGCCAGAAGCGATCGCCAGGACTCGGGGATCGGGTAGCCCAGCTCGATGCTCTGGATGTCGGGCGAGGCGACCCAGAGATCGGCGGCGGCGTGGTCGATCGGGAGAGAGAGCACCGAGAGAGCACCGAGGAGCAAGCCCACCTGCACGGTGATGAGAAGGTCGCTAAAAGCGACCGCCAGCACCGCCGGCAAGTAGCGCCGGGGCTCGCGACAGAGAATCTTGAGCGAATAGGGCATGGGCACGCGATTTCGGTTGCCAGCGGTTCGACCCATCGGATTGTACCATGTCGACCGACCAGAGAGCGGAGCGTCGAAACGATCACGTCGAGCGAGCGGGCCGGCCTGCCGAAGAAGGATCGGGCGTCCTCGTGCGCGGGGCCCTGGCATGGACCCTGGACCCGGCATGCGAGTTGCAGGATAGGACGCGATCCAGTGAATGGAGCGGGCACCGCATGTCCAAACGCCACGCCAACGGTAAGGCCATCGCCTTTCCCTCGGTCTCGATGAGGGACCCAATCCGTCGCGAGCCGATCGCCATCGTCGGCATCGGATGCCGATTCCCCGGGCGAGCGAACGACCCCGAGGGGTTCTGGTCGCTGCTGGAATCGGGCGTCGACGCGATCATCGAGATCCCACCGGAGCGTTGGGACATCGCGGCCTTTCACGACGTCGACCCCGCGCGTCCGGGGAAGACGTACAGCAAGTGGGGCGGGTTTGTCGAGGGGATCGACCGCTTCGACGCGCCGTTCTTCGGGATCTCGCCGCGAGAGGCCGCGCGCATGGACCCGCAGCAACGGATGCTGCTGGAGGTCGCCTGGGAGGGCCTTGAGGACGCCGGAGTGCGGCTCGACCATCTGGCCGGGACACGCGCCTCGGTCTTCGTCGGGATCTCCAGCTTCGACTACCCGGTGATGGGAACGAGCTTCCGCGATCGCGCGGGGATCGACCTGCATTCGAATACCGGCGGCTCCCTGAGCATCGCGGCGAACCGGATTTCGTACAGCCTCGACCTTCGCGGGCCGAGCGCCTCGGTGGATACGGCCTGCTCCTCGGCGCTGGTGGCGGTGCATCTGGCGTGTCGAACGATCTGGCACGACGGCTGTCCGCTGGCGATCGCTGGCGGGGTCAATGCGCTGCTGATGCCCGACTGGTACGTCGGGTTCTCGCGGATGGGGATGCTCTCGCCGCATGGCCGGTGTCGGGCCTTCGACGCGGGCGCCGGCGGGTTCGTCCGTAGCGAGGGTGCTGGTGTGGTCGTCCTCAAGCCGCTCTCGCGGGCGATGGCCGACGGCGACCGCATTTACGCCCTCGTTCGAGGGACCGCGATGAACCAGGACGGCCGGACTCCCGGCATGACCATGCCCAGCACTCGGGCGCAGGAGGAGCTGCTCCGCGAAGCCTGCCGCGATGCGGGGATCAAACCATCGGCCATCGGCTATGTCGAGGCGCACGGGACGGGCACCCTCGCCGGTGATCCGATCGAGGCCAGAGCCCTGGGGACCGTTCTTTCCGAGGGCCGGCCCGACGATCGTCCCTGCGTCCTTGGGTCGGTGAAAACGAACATCGGCCATCTGGAAGCAGGCGCCGGAATCGCCGGGCTCATCAAGGCATCGCTGGCGCTCCATCATCGTCGGATTCCCGCCAATCTCCACTTTGAGCGGCCCAACCCCGAGATCGATCTGGACCGATGGAAGCTTCGCGTTCCGACCCGAACCGAGGACTGGCCCGAGAGCGGTGCCCCTCGGCTGGCGGGCGTCAATGCGTTTGGCTTCGGCGGGACGAATGCCCACGTCGTCCTTCAGGAAGCACCCCGATCCGACGAGGGCCCCGCGCCGACGGTCGAGTCGGAGACCTGGCTCGTCCCGCTCTCCGCGCGAGGTCCGGAGGCCCTTCGAGCGACGGCCGAGGTCTGGGCCGATTTCGTCGAGCGATCGCCCGAGGATGTGCCGCTCGTCGAAATCGCCGCCAGTGCCGCGCTTCGCCGGACGCACCACGATCATCGGATCGCGGTAGTGGCCGACTCTCGGCGCGAGCTGGCGGACCGCCTGCGCGCGTACTCCCGAGGCGAGTCGCCATCGGGTGTGGTCGAGGGGCGGACGCCATCGGGCGATCGGCCGAAGCTGGCCTTTGTCTGCTCGGGGCAGGGGCCGCAGTGGTGGGCGATGGGGCGCCAACTGCTCCGCGACGAGCCCGTCTTTCGAGGCGTCATCAAGCGATGCGACGCGATCGTCCGAACCCTCGGCGACTGGTCGCTTCTCGATGAACTCTCGGCCGACGAGCCACGCTCTCGGATGGAGATCACGGCCATCTCGCAGCCGTGCCTCTTCGCCTTGCAGGTGGGTCTGGCGGAACTCTGGGCTTCGTGGGGTGTCCGGCCCGATGCCCTGATCGGGCACAGTGTGGGCGAGGTCGCGGCGGCCTACCTGGCAGGCATCCTCAAACTTGAAGAGGCCGTCCGCGTGATCTACCATCGCGGACGCTGCATGGAACTGGCCCCCGAGCGCGGACGAATGCTCGCCGCCGGAATCACGCCCGAGGAAGCCGATCGGCTGATTGCCCCGCATGGCGATCGCGTCTCGATCGCGGCCGTGAACAGCCCCGATTCCGTGACACTCTCCGGCGAGTCGGCTCCGCTCGAAGCCATCGCCGCGGCGCTGGAGGCGCGGGGCGTTTTCGCGAAGTTTCTTCGGGTTTCCTACGCATTCCACAGCGCCCAGATGGATCCGATCCGCGACGAGCTTCTATCGGCACTCCACGGAACTCAGCCGGACGAATCGAAGCGGCCGATGATCTCCACCGTGACCGGACGACAGGTCATCGGAACCGAGTTGGGACCGGAATACTGGTGGCAAAACGTTCGGCGGACCGTTCGATTCGCGGATGGAATTCGCAGGCTCCTCGATAGGGAGTACCAAACGCTTCTGGAGCTAAGCCCACATCCTGTGCTAGCTTCTTCCATTGTGGATGTCTTTCGAAGTCGCGATCGGTCGGTGACGGTGCTGGCCTCGCTTCGCCGCGATGAGAATGAACGTTCGACCATGCTTCGATCTCTTGGCGCGTTGCACGCGATCGGATATCCGGTCGAGTGGTCGGGACTGATGCCGAAACCGCGAGGGAGTCTTCGGCTGCCGACGTATCCCTGGCGTCGCGAGCGGTACTGGCACGAGGCCGAGGAATCGCGGGTCAGCCGGCTGAGCAGGCCGACGCATCCGATGCTCGGCATCGAGCAGGAGACTCCGCGACCGTCGTGGGAGACGCGACTCGACCTGCGATTGCTACCGTTCCTGGCCGATCATCGCGTGCAGCAGGCGGCGATTCTTCCCGCGACGGCCTACCTCGAACTGGCGATGGCCGCCACGCCTGGAGACAGGCAAAACACTTCCATCGAAATTCGCGATGTCCGGCTCGCGAATCCGTGCTTCCTCGATCTCGACCGACCGCTCCGGCTCCGGACGAGCCTCGATCCCGAGTCTGGTACGGTGCAGGTCCACACGCGGGCGGTCGACGACGATCGCGCGGAATGGACCTCGCACCTCCTGGCGACCGTGCATCGCCGGCCGGCTGGCAAGGAGCCCGTGGAGTCGCTCGACGCCATCCGTGCCCGGTGTCCTCGCGAATATGAGCAAGAATCGTCTTATGAATACCTCTCGCGGATCGGCCTTCATTACGGGCCGAACTTCCGGGGAATCGAGCGGGTCTGGCAGGGTGATCGTGAGTCGATCGCCCAAATTCGCTTGCCCGAGGGGATTTCGACGGACGGCTACCTCTTCCATCCGGCGATGCTCGACGCCTGCCTTCAGGCCGTGATTCCGGCGGATGCGGATTTCGATCGATACGATGGCGGGCTCTATCTGCCGCACGAGATTGAGTCGGTTCGACTCCATCGTAGCCCGGGGCTCCTGGTCTGGGCGCACGCCAGGCTCCTGGAAAAAACACCGAGGCGGTCGGTCTCCGACGTCGACATCTACGATGGCGACGGTCGAATCGTCGCCCGAGTGCGCGGGCTTCGAAGCCTTCGCGTCGCCGGGGGTGGCCGCGATTCGATCGACGAGATGTTTTATGCCTACCAATGGCAGGAGAAGTCGGTCCAGGATTCCGGGTACGAGGCCGGTCGATGGCTGATCGTCGCCGATCGCGGGGGACTCGGCGAACGGCTCGCCGAGGCGTTGCGTGAAGATGGAGCGATCCTTGCTGCTGACGCTCCCGCGCTGGTAAGCATTCTGAAATCTCAGGGTGAATCGATTCGGGGGATCGTCCATCTGGCGAACCTCGACGCGCCAAAGCCTGAGAACATGATCTCTCCCTCGGCTCACCAGGAAGCGGGGCTGGTTGGAGTGGTCGAGCTGGTTCAGGCGTGGGAGGGGGTCGCGGCGGAGCGATCGGCGAGGCTTCTTCTGGTGACTCGGGGGGCCCAGGCGGTTGGTCCTGGACCAATCGCCGTGGCGCAATCCCCGGCGATCGGGCTGGGGCGGGTGATCGCGGGCGAGTCGACGCGGCTTCGATGCCGGCTGGTGGACCTGGATCCTTCCGCCGTCGACGACGGCCTCGGCGCGCTTCTCGCCGAGGTCCGGTCGGACGACGACGAGGACGAGGTTGCCTGGCGTGAGGGAGTTCGGCTTGTCCATCGCTTTCAGCCGGCGCCTGGGTTGCCGCCGGACGGGCAGGGCGCTCCGATCCCCGAAGCGATGCCGTATCGGCTCGCCGTCCGGCAGGTCGGAACGCTCGACGCGATGGCGATCCAGGCTCTCGATCGACGTGAGCCCGGGCCGGACGAGGTCGTCATCGAGGTCGTCGCCGCCGGGCTCAATTTCAGTGATGTGATGAAGGCGCTGGGGATGTATCCCGGACTCGCCGAGGGACCGATTCCTCTGGGGGCCGAGTGCGCCGGTCGGATCGCGGCGGTCGGCGCGGGTGTCTCGGAATGGGCGATCGGTGATGAGGTTGTGGCGGTCGCCGGGTTCGCGATGGGGAGTCTCGTCATCGCCCGCGCCGAGCTGGTCGCCCGGAAGCCGGCCCGGCTCACCTTCGAGGAGGCCGCCACGCTGCCGATCGCCTTTCTGACGGCCTCGTACGCTCTCGAATACCTGGGACGGCTGACGGCCGGCGAGTCGGTTCTGATCCACGCCGCGACGGGCGGAGTCGGGCTCGCGGCCGTGCGGATCGCCCAGTCGATCGGAGCCAGGATCTTTGCGACGGCGGGATCAGTCGAAAAGCGCGAATATCTGCATGCGATTGGGATCGAGGGAGCGATGGACTCGCGCTCGCTCGACTTCGCGGATGAGGTTCTCGATCGTACGGGTGGACGCGGTGTCGACGCGATTCTGAACAGCCTTCCGGGCGAGGCGATCACTCGGGGGATGGGCATTCTGGCCGATTACGGGCGGTTCCTGGAGATTGGCAAGCGCGACATCTATCAAAATACGAGGCTTGGCCTGGAACCTTTCCGACGGAATCTCTCGTTCTCGGCGATTGACCTCGACCGCGTGATCCGCGAGCGGCCCGCGCTGCTGGGCTCGATGCTTCGCGCGATTGTGAAGCGGGTGGAGTCGGGCGATCTCGAACCGCTTCCGCGTCGTGAGTGGCCGATCGGACGAGCCGTCGACGCATTTCGGTTCATGCAGTCGGGTCGGCACATCGGCAAGGTCGTGCTGACATTCGGCGACCGCCCCGAGGGGATCCTCCCCGGCGAGGATGAGCCCCTGGCCTTCCGCCGAGACGCGAGCTACCTGATTACCGGCGGCCTGGGCGGGTTCGGACTGGCCCTGGCCCAGTGGATGGCCGACCGAGGCGCCGGAACGCTCGTGCTGGTCGGGCGACGTGGCGCCGAGGGGCCCGAAACCTCCGAGGCCGTCGCCGATCTGGAACGTCGGGGGGCGAGGGTCGTGGTTCGCGCGGCGGATGTGACGCGGGCAGAGGACCTCGCCGCGACCCTCGCCGTGATCGATCGCGAGTTGCCCGCGCTTCGCGGGATCTTCCACGCGGCGATGGTGCTGGAAGACGCTCTGCTCGTGAACCTCGATCGCGATCGGATCGCTCGCGTCCTGGCGCCAAAGCTTGAAGGGACGTGGAACCTTCATCTGGCAACGAGAAATCGCTCACTCGATCATTTTGTGATGTTCTCTTCGCTATCGAGTGTCTTTGGCCACGCGGGGCAGGGGGCGTATGCATCGGCGAACGCTTTCCTTGATGCGATGGCCTGGCATCGCCGGTCGCTCGGATTGCCGTCGCTGACGATGAACTGGGGCCATCTCGGCGAGGTTGGATACCTCGCGCGTCGGGCCGAGCTGGGCGATCGTCTGGAGCGTCAGGGCGTGCTCAGCTTCCGGGTTTCGCAGGCGATGGCGGCCCTGGAAAAGGCGCTCTTGCGCCGGCATGTGCAGATAAGTGTGATGCGGGTGGAGTGGTCGCGATGGAGTGGGCTCGGCGTGACGGGGCAGGTTTCGCCACGATTCGCGCACCTCTGCCGGCGCGACACAGGCGAGAATCGATCGGCGAGGGACGGGCTCTCGGGTGTTGACGCGATCCTTGGGGCGGAGCCAGCCGATCGGCCGAACCTGGTTGGCGCGCTGCTCCGGGACAAGTTCGGTCGGGTGCTGGGAATGTCGCCCGACCGGCGGGAGGGGGATCGGCCGTTACTTCAGCTTGGGATCGATTCGCTGATGGCCGTTGAGCTTCGGAACTGGATTCATCACGAGCTTCGAGTGGACCTGCCGATCGTCGAGCTGATGCGATGCCCCGGGCTGGACGGGCTCGCCTCGGTGCTCGCCGATCGGCTCGCCGAGGAGCCGGCGCCCTCGCCGGAGGTGATTCGGCTCGACCGGCTGGAGACGCATCCGCCGGTTGAGCCGCCGCCGATGGAAATCCTCTCTCGGATCGAGGATCTACCAGGTGAACAGGTTGACGCGATGCTGATGGCGCTGCTCAACGGGGAAGGTCGTGTGTCATGACGATCGCCGCGCGACCCATCGAGGGGATGTCGATCGACGAGAAGCGGCGGCTGCTGGCGCGGCTACTTCGCGAGAAGGCGGAGCGGTCGGCGGTATTTCCGCTCTCGCACGGCCAGCGTGGGCTCTGGTCGCTGCACCAGATGGACCCCGAAGGTTCGGCCTATCACGTCTGTTATCCGTCGAGGATTCGATCGCCGCTTGACCTCCCGGCGTTCCGTCGGGCCGTTCAGCAACTGGTGGCGCGTCATCCGGGATTAAGGACGACGTTCGAGGAGCGAGAAGGCCGGCTCTGGCAGCGGGTCCACGAGAATCCCCCGCTTCCGCTCGAATTCACGGAGGCCTCGGCCTGGGATGAGGCCGAATTGCGACGGCGGCTCGACGCGGAGGCGCATCGACCGTTCGACCTGGAGCGCGGCCCGTTGATGCGGATGCACCTCTTCCGCCGGGCCGACGACGATCACATTTTCCTGCTGACGGTCCATCACATTGTCGGCGATTTCTGGTCGCTGGTGCTGGTGCTGGAGGAGATGCAGGCCCTTTATCCCGCGGCCGTTGAGGGGCGGTCGGCTGACCTGCCCGCGCCGGCGCGGGAGTATCGCGACTTCGTCCGGTGGCAGGAAGAGTTGCTTGCGAGTCCCGAGGGAGACCGCCTCTGGTCGTACTGGGAGCGACAGCTCGCCGGCGCTCCCATGGTTCTCGACCTGCCGACCGACCATCCCCGGCCGCCGGTTTTCACCCATCGGGGCGGCGCGGTTCCCTGGCGGCTCGACGCGGGTCTCGTCCGCCGGCTGAAGACGATCGCCGCGAGCGAGGCGACGACTCTTTATGCCGTCCTGCTCGCCGCATTTCAGGTGCAGCTTGGGCATCTCTCGGGACAGGACGATTTCCTCGTCGGCTCGCCCTTCGCAGGACGGACGCGGCCCGGGTTCGAGGATGTGATTG
This sequence comes from Planctomycetales bacterium, assembly GCA_027449865.1. Classification (GTDB taxonomy): domain Bacteria; phylum Planctomycetota; class Planctomycetia; order Isosphaerales; family Isosphaeraceae; genus JAKAUH01. Next base: position 20,814 of record DAIDKV010000235.1, on the reverse strand, counting down.
GTTATTTTATCAACATGATTCCTCTGCGCGCGGACCTTTCGGGCGATCCGACGTTCCGCGAGCTTCTGCGCAGGGTCGGTGCGACGGTGCTCGACGCGATGGAGCATCAGGATTATCCGTTCGGGAGGATCGTCGAGCGGATGGTCGTTGGCCGGGATTCGTCGCGGGCGCCGATGGTTCAGGTCTCGTTCACGCTGGAGAAGGCGCACCGGTCTCGGGAGCTTGGCGCCTGGCGGTTCTTTCTGCCCCCTTCGGGAGCCACGTTGACGGTCGGCGGGCTCCAGGTCGAGCAATACTATGTCGAGCTGCAATCCAGCCAGTCGGATTTGGAAATGGCCTTCGAGGAGGGAGACGGGACGGTTGAAGGGATGCTCCGGTTTAACCGAGACCTCTTCGACGAGGCGACCGTTCGGCGGATGGTTGGGCATTTCCTCACGATCCTTGAAGGGGTCGCCGCGGATGCGGGGCGAAGGATCTCTCAAATTCCCTGGCTGACCGAGGACGAGCGCCGGCTGGTGCTGCACGAGTGGAACAGCACGCGAGTGGACTTTCCCGGGGGCGTTTGCCTGCACCACTTCTTCGAGCATCAGGCCGGGCGCACGCCTGGGGCGGTTGCCATCTCGTCCGACGCCGGGATGATGACCTACGCCGAGCTGGAGACCCGCGCCAATCGGCTGGCGCATCGGCTGCGAAAGATGGGTGCCGGGCCTGGGGAAAAGGTCGGGCTCTTCTTCCGGCGGTCGCCCGAGACGATCGTCTCGATTCTCGGGACGCTGAAGGCGGGCGCGGCTTATGTGCCGCTCGACGCGGCGGCGCCCGCCGATCGTCTGCGGACGATTCTCGAAGACACAGCGCCCTGTGCGATCGTCACGCGTCGGTCGCTCTGCGTGGAGGTTCCCGACATCGGCCTTCCGATCCTCTGCCTTGAGGATGTGGACTCGTCGGAGCCATCGAGCCCGCCGACGAGTGGGGTTCGCGAGGACGATCTGGCCTATATTATGTACACGTCGGGATCGACGGGTCGGCCGAAGGGGGTCATGATCGAGCATCGGGCGATCGCGAACACGATTCAGTGGCGGGATCGTGATGTGCCGGTTCGTGCTGACGACGTGGTGCTGAACAACCTACCGTATACCTTCGACCCATCGGTGGCGTTGATCTTCCCCTCGCTCGGGGCGGGGGCGCGGATGGTGCTGGCCGAACCGGGTGAGGAGTACGATCCGCACCGGTTGCTGGAGCGTGTGATCGACGAGGGGGTGACGATCCTGGAGGTTCCGCCCGCCGTCTTGCGAGTGATGCTCGACGATCCGCTGATGCCTGAATGTCGATCGCTCCGCTGGATCTGTTGTGGGGGCGAGGCGATGCCGCCCGACCTTCCGCGGCGGCTTTTCGCGATCCTGGATGTGGAATTGTACAACCTTTACGGTCCGACCGAGGCGTCGGTCGACGCGACCGGCTGGGCCTGCCGTCGTGGGGGGCCGAGGTCGGTGGTTCCGATCGGCCGGCCGATCGCGAACGTTCGGACGTACATCCTGGATCGCGAGGGTCAGCCGGTGGCTCCGGGTGTGCCGGGCGAGCTTTTTCTGGGTGGCGCGGGGCTGGCGCGCGGCTACTGGAACGATCCGGCCCTGACCGCGGAACGCTTCGTCCCCGACCCGTTCGGCGGCGGCCGGCTCTATCGGACGGGCGACCGTTGCCGATGGCTCTCCGACGGCCAGATCGAGTTCCTCGGCCGGCTCGATCATCAGGTGAAGCTTCGTGGATTTCGGATCGAGGCGGGGGAGGTGGAATCGGCCCTGATCGCGCACCCGGGAGTTCGCGAGGCGGTCGTCACCGTTCAGCCGGGCGCAGCGCGTCTGGTGGCGCACCTGGTCGGCGAGGGGATCGTGATCGAGAGTGTGCGCAGGCATTTGAAAGAGCGGTTACCCGATTACATGATTCCCTCGGCGTTCCTGGTTCTCGAATCTCTTCCGCGCACGCCGGGTGGGAAGGTGGACCGTCGAGCGCTCCCGCCGCCGCCGAGTGACCGGCCGGCGCTGGCTCGTCCGGGGATCGCGCCCCGGACGCCGCTGGAGGAAGTTCTGGCGGAACTCTGGCGGGAGGTGTTGCGGGTGGAGCAGGTGGGTGTGGACGACAATTTCTTCGAGCTGGGTGGCAACTCGATCGACGGGGCGGTCCTGATCAACCGGCTTCAGGAGCGGGTTGGGCACCGGGTCTCGGTGATCGCGCTTTTCGACGCGCCGACGATCGCGGGGCTGTCGCACTACCTGGGCGAGGCGTGTCCGGAGGTCATCCGCGAGCGATTTGGGGAGGGATCGGTGGCCTCGTCGGGTCGGCTACCTGGCTCGGGTCGACCGGCGCCGAGGGAGTTGCTTGTCCCGCTTCAGCCGGAGGGCTCGGGCACGCCCTGGTTTTTTGTGCATCCGCCTGGTGGGATTGTGGTGTGTTACCAGGCGATGGCGCGGCATCTCGGCCGGGATCGGCCGATGTACGGCATTCGATCGCGGGGTTTGCACGGTGAGGCCGATTTGCCCGCCCGGTTCGAGGAGATGGCGGCCGAGTATATCGAGGCGATTCGAGAGGTTCAGCCGAGCGGGCCGTACTGGCTTGGCGGGTGGTCGGCGGGCGGCCTGATCGCGATGGAGATGGCCCAGCAACTCCGCGCGAGTGGGGAGTCGATCGAGTTTCTCGCGCTTCTGGACACCACCGCCGAGACGTCCGACGATCCGGAGTGGTCGGAGAAGCCTGGGCGGGAATACGGCCTGGACCTCTCGCTGGAGGAGCTTGCCGAGCTGGGGCCAGACGAGCAGCTTCCGTACCTCTGGGACCACGCGAAGCGGCTGGGGCTGATCGAGTCGGGCGTGCCGATGGAGCTGGCCCGGCAGGTTCTGGACGACCTGAAGCGGATTTTCCACCATCACATGGTCCTTACGGATCGATACGTTTTGAGGCCCTATCCTGGGCGTGTCGACCTGTTCCGACCGACGGAGTCGCCGGTGGCGGTGGAGATGGCGCCTGATCGAGGCTGGGGCCGATGGGCGGGCGAGGTGGTGGTGCATTCCGTGCCTGGCCAGCACCACAGCATGGTCCGGGAGCCGCATGTCCGGGAGTTAGCCCGGTTACTGGATCAGGAATGGAGTCGGGCGAGGCCGCGGACGGTCTGATGTTCGTCTCGGCGCCGCGCTGGGAATGCTCTTCCCGGGAGGGATCGCGGCCGATCCGGGCGGAATGGGTCGCGTGATGGTCGCACTCTGACAGTGAGGGAGGGATGCGTATGGGAAGGAAAGGCAGTGGAAGTCGGGGTCGATGAATTGACGCACCCGCCTTCCATCTGTTATGTTTCCACTATGACTTCTAGACGGCGGCCGGGAGTTCTCTTCGGCATGCTGTTTCTCGCCAGGAGAGGTGGCTGAGTGGTCGATAGCGGCGGTTTGCTAAACCGTTAGGCGGGGTAAACCCGTCTCGGGGGTTCGAATCCCCCCCTCTCCGTTTGTTTGTCGAGGCGGCCCTTTGACGCGAAGGTCAAAGGGCTTTGTCGTGTCGCCAGATCGATCGGCTGCGGTCCAGCGAGTGTCGAGCCGCGGCGAAGCTGCCAGGGCACGGCATCGTTGCCGATCGGGTCACGTCGTTTAAAGACTGGTGCTTCTCTCCTATCCAGACGGAGAGGCGTCGGAAACTCGGGCTCATTGCCGCTGACGACTCTTGTCAGGCGAGTGCCGTCGAGGCTGCGCTGGAGGCGGGGTCCGATGTGAATGCCCAGGATGCGAGAGTGGGTATCAGCCCGCTCGGGGGCAGAGGCCAATTCCCTATCCAGGGGCGTTGGGCTGCAGAGGGCAGCCGGGCCAGAGATCCGCGAGGAACGCGCCCTCCGCCCATGGCGAACAGCTTTTGTAGGTCGCTGTACTACGAGAAGTTGCGAGTGGGCGATAGAGGACTCGAACCTCTGACCTCCTGCGTGTCGAGCAGGCGCTCTAGCCAACTGAGCTAATCGCCCGGCCGTATCCCTGGGATTCGGTTCGGAGAAAGAATCATAGGCGAACTACCGGGGTCAGGTCAAGGGCCCAGTGCTGGGGGACAGGGCCGTTTCCTTTTCCACCCGGTCGGGTCAACGGGGACTGGCTCGGGGCCTCCTCGACTGGTGGCTCTCTCATGAAGTGGTGATGGGCCCCTGCGTGCGCCGGAGGTCGTTCCTGTTTCCCGGGCGGACCGTAGAAAGAAGGGGCCCGGTGCTCGGTACACTGGGTCACCTTGCGGAGCGGTCAGGGAACTGGTAAGATTGATCTTCCTTTGCCGGGGTAGCTCAGCTGGCTAGAGCGGCGGTCTCATAATCCGCAGGTCAGGCGTTCGAGTCGCCTCCCCGGTACTTCCGACAGTAGCCGACACAACCCGTCGAGACGCGTCTAACCCCCTGGAAACAGGGGGTTTTTCGTTGGCCAGCGTCGGAACGCCGGATCGGCCGATCCCGCCAGGAATGCCGGCTCAACGAACTTCCTACGGGTGCCATGTTCACCGTCCGGAAGAGCGCATGCTTTCACACCGCCGCCGCGAATCCGTACTAGACTCCCTGAGGAGAGGCCAACTCTCGCGTATTCTCCCGGCTCCCTCGTTTGTGATGCGATTGTGAGTGGGCGGATGGCGCGTGAATCGATCGCTTTTGGAGGATTCTCCAGGGTTCCAACGAGTCCCGCGATCGCGCCGGCTCCGACAGGGGTTGTGGGCTCAATTCGGAAATCCGTCGCGACCGGGCCTGGCGACCACTGGTGGCGGAGGCCGCGGGTTCGCCTTCGGTCGATCCCATGTCAACGTCCCTTTCACCGTCGCCAGCGCCCGCGGGGAGTCTCGAAGATGAGCAAGGTCGCGATCAGCCAGATGACGGAGGCGATCGAAACTCTCTGGTCCCGATTGCTGGGAATGGAGGCACGCCCGGGTACCACACCGGTTGTCGGCCGGCTCCGGGCGAGTCTCATGACCGGTTGCGTCCAGATTAGCGGCGCCTGGCGGGGCGCTGTGATGGTTGAGTGCTCGGGCGGTCTGGCACGTCGCGTCGCGGCGATCCTGTTCGGGGCCGATGTTCGAGAGATCCGTCACGACCAGATCAACGACGCACTCGACGAGCTGACCAACAGGATTGGCGGCGACATCATGGCCCTGCTTCCCGAGCCGAGCCACCTGTCGATGCCCGCGGTCAGCGAGGGGACCGACGCTCTGTTTCACGTCCCCGGAAGCCGGCCGATGGCGCGGATGTCGTTTCTGTGCGAGGGGAAACCGTTTCAGATCACCGTTCTGAAGAGCCAGCCCTGAGCCGGGCCTCGCTCGGGACCGGTCCGCCGGGGGTGAACGTCGATGGAGACCATCTTCCGGGAAGCCGGAATGCAGCCGCTCATCGTGGAGCTGCTCACACGGCGATCCTGGTTCCGTCCCGACCAGATGGAGGAGCTTGAGGGCGTCCTTCAGAAGGCCGGTTCGAAGACATTGCCCGAGGTCGCCCTGATCCGCGGCGGCTACATCTCGGAGGCCGAGGTCGCCCGAATTTACGCCGAGGACCTCTTCCTGCCGATGGTCCCGAGCAATGTCGAGGCCGGTGACGCCGACAAGGAAGCCGGCGGACTTCTGCCCGAGAAGCTCTGCCTCGAACGATTGTTCTGCGGCTACCGAATCCGAGACGACGTTCTTGATGTCCTTTTTGTCTCGCCCGAGGAGATGGGAGCCGTCGACGAGCTCGAGCTGATGACCGGGCTGCGGATCAATCCGATGATCGCGCCTCTCTCGGTCGTTCAGTCGCGGCTCGATGCGCTTTTCAAATCGGCCGAGAACGCCAAGGGGATCGGCGAGGGAAGCGATAGCTTCGACGTTCCGGAGGTCGAGGAGCACCAGGATGAAAATATCCTCAACCTCGATGCCACCCCGCCGTCCGACGCCAATGGCCGAATCGTCCGGATGGTCAACCAGATTCTCGAACAGGCCCTGCGCAACAATGCGAGCGATATTCATCTGGAGCCGTTCGAGGACGGCTGCAAGTTCCGGCTCCGGATCGACGGCGTCCTGCACGAGCTTCCCTCGCCGTCGAAGACCGCCTTCATCATGATTGTTTCGCGATTGAAGGTCCTCGCCAAGATGGACATCGCCGAGAAGCGAATTCCCCAGGACGGCGCCATCGCGCTGAGGACCGGCGAGAAGCGGGTCGACCTTCGCGTCAACACCGTGCCAACGGTACACGGTGAAAAAATGGTCATGCGTATTCTCGACAAGGGGGCGATTCCCCTCAACCTGATGGGACTGGGTTTTGACGAACGACAGTCGAGGGATCTGATGGAGTCGATCCACTCGCCCTACGGCCTGGCTCTGGTCACTGGCCCGACCGGTAGCGGCAAGTCCACGACCCTCTATTCCTGTCTGAACCAGTTGAATGATTCCAAGGTGAATATCTGCACTGTTGAAGATCCGGTTGAGTACAAGTTCAAGGGAATGAATCAGGTGCAGGTCAAGGCGCAGGTGGGTCTGACGTTCCAGTCGGCCCTGCGGGCCTTCCTGCGGCAAGATCCGGACATCATCATGGTGGGCGAAGTTCGCGACCAGGAGACGGCCGAGATCTGCCTGCGGGCTGCCCTGACCGGGCACTTCGTTCTGTCAACGATCCATACCAACGACGCTCTCTCGGCCGTGACCCGGCTTCAGGACATGGGGATCGAGCCGTTTCTGCTCTCCTGTGCGTTGCGTCTTCTGGAAGCCCAACGGCTGGTCCGGAAGCTCTGCTCGCATTGCAAGGAGCCCTATGAGGTCACCGACGAGCTTGCCGAGGCGCACGGACTGACAACCGGCGAGGTGCTCTATCGGCCGAAGGGCTGCTTGCAGTGCCGTCGGCTAGGGTATCGCGGTCGGATCGGTGTCTTCGAGGTGATTCGGATCACGCCCCGATTGACCAACCTCATTCAGAAGCGGACACCGCTCGACCAGCTTCGCAAGGCGGCGCGTGAGGAAGGGATGAAGATGCTTTTCGATAGCGCCCTGGTGAAGGTGCGAGAGGGGCTGACCAGCCTCGAAGCGGCGCTAAGTGTCACCATGGCCGAGGAGGAATGATCGACGGCCGAGCCGAGACGACCACCCGTTGGCCGGATCGATGGAGAAGTCGTCGCCGTGTTCCTGGAGGATGGGATCGGGCGATCAAGAATGGTATGGGAAGGACCACGGGCCTCGAAACGTGGCATAAGCTGGATTGAGGGCCCGTCCGGGAGCGCGTTGCACGTTCCCGGCCCTCGTTCTCACTCATGGTCGCGATTGGAACGCAACACCATGACAGACAATCCGTTTCCGAGGGTCCGCGATGGGTCTGACCGCCGAAACCAGCCCACCTCGCCGCTTGACGCCTTTCGGCCTGGTGGGCGTCGGGTTCGCCCACGGCGTTCCGAGGAGCGTGAGGGGCTGTACTTTGTCGATCGATTCCCGACCTCGATGCTTGCGATGATCGTGGCCCTGCTCGGCCTGACGATTCTCGATGGCGTGCTCACGCTCGAATTGATCGACCTCAACAGCGAGGAGATCAATCCGGTAATGGCACATCTTCTCCACCACGGAGAGTTTTCCTTTTTGATGGGCAAGTATGTTTTGACAGCGATGGGAATTCCGTTTCTCGTGGTTTACCAGCATTATCGGCTATTTCGCACACGATTCCGGGTCGGCTGGCTTCTGCCGATCTTCCTCGGACTGTATTTGATTCTACTGTACCATCAGTGGACGCTGTTTCAGATCGGGCGGCCGGGAACGAGGGAGGCCGCTCGGGCAGAGATCGCGAGGGCCTCGCCGTGACGATCGAGCATCATGCCGCGATGGCGGCCTTCTGGTGGGTCCTGGGCCTGTCTGTGGGGAGCTTTTTGAACGTTTGTGTCTACCGAATTCCGAGGGGGATGCGGATCACGAGGCCGCGGTCGCGATGTCCGAACTGCGGTCTCTCGATCCGGGCCCGAGACAATGTGCCGGTGCTCGGCTGGTTGATCCTTCGCGGCCGATGCCGTGGCTGTCGAGCGCCGATCTCGGTTCGGTATCCGGCGGTTGAACTGGCCATTGGCGTGCTTTTCGCGATGCCGTACCTTGCCGCGGTCGCGGTTGTGGGGGGCGACCCCTGGGAGCGGCTCGGAGCCGTGCCGATGCTCGTCTTCCTCGTATCGAGCTGGGCCGCCGGTCTGGCGACGGCCTGGTGGGTGCTGGTCGGGCCGTTGGGATTTCGGGCGATTACTGGGCGTCGGGAGGAAGCAGGATTCGGAGCCCCGCCTTCCAGCGACCCTCCCTCGCGAGCATTTGTTGATTGAGTCGCACGATTTCCTCGGCCCGAGAAGAGTCGCCGAGCCGATCACGAGCGATGCTTTTCGGCGTCTCGTCTGGTTGGATCACGTGGTAGATGGCCCTCGGGCCAGGGGAGAGGCGCGAGGTGAGGTCCAGGGTTCCGCCGTTGGTCTCGTTGTCGGGAGTCTGCATCCGGGCGCGATTCTCATTGTTGGATCGCTGAACCTTCCAGCCGCCGACCTCGGGGAGTTCCTCGCGTGGTGGGATCACGAGCAGGTCACCCGGACGAAGGCCGGACCGAGCGAATCGTCCGCGGTTGAATTCACCGAGCGAGGCGGCGTACTGGCGCGACCCGTAATAGCGGCCGGCGATCGCCTCCAGGGTCTCGCCCGCTTCGACCGTGTGCCGGCGCGGTCCGGCGACGACGGCGTGGTGTGCAGGCTCCGGCGAGGTGAACACGCCCTGCCGCTCCCCAATTTTCGGTGTCTGGGGTTTCTCGTCGGCGCGATCGAGGCTCCAGCCGGCGCGGGCGAGCATCGGGTCGCGGCGGGGAGGGCTCGCGTTGGCCATCGACTCGCGACCCACGGCCTTGCGTCGCGGGCCAAGATCCGAAGAGAGGGGAAGTTGTTGCTGGGGCGATGGCTGGGGCGTCGCGCCCGTCGCTGTTCCTGGGGTTCCTCCATCGAGGACCGAGGCGTGTGGGGCCTGAGCCGCGGGGGCAGCCGACCCGGCCGCGGACGAGCCTGGTCCAGGCGGCGCGGTGGTGGCGCGGGCGAACTCCGCCGGATCGGTCGCTCGATGGCGTGAACGCCGGGCTAACCACTCACGGATCGGCCCTTTTCGCCGTTTGGCCGCCGAGGGATCGGAATGGGCGGGGTCGTCGGCCGGAGCCGGGGCAGGCCCCGTCCTCGCATTTGCATTCGCATTGGCCTTTGCGTTTGTATGGACACTCGCCGGGAAGTTCGCGGGATTCGGGGCCAGGGCACTGGCCGCGGCGGCTGCCGCCGCGACGTTGGGGTTGGCTCCGGCCGCGGGGTTCGAAGGGTCCGCGACGGGTTGCGAGGGGATCGTCCCGCCTGGCGAGCCGCTGGTCTCCAGGTCGAAGGTCTGGGTTCCGTTGGGGAGTGTCCGGGCCGCGGAGGCGATTGGGGCCGCGACCGAGGCCGCCGAGGCGTGGGCCATGGGATCGCCGGTCCAGATGTGCGGGGTCAGCACGACGACCAGCTCCCGGCGCCCCTCCTGCTTCTGATTGATCCCGGTGAGAAAACCGAGTCCCGGCCATCGCGAGAGTCCCGGGAGACCCTGATAGCTGTAGTCGTCCTCGTCCTCGATCAGTCCGCCGATCACCAGAGTTGAGCCGTCGGGGACCATCACGTTGGTCGTCAGCTCGGCGGTATTCTGGTTGGGGATGTTGTTCGTCACCGAGCCGGAACTCCGCTCGGGATGGATCTCCATGCGGACCATCCCGTCGTCGGAGACAAACGGGCGGAGCCGGAGCAAGGTTCCGGTGTTGAGGAACTGGACCTGCTGGATGGTGCTGGTAAAGTTCTGCGAGAGCGTCTGGAAGCCCAGCCGAGTGCCAAGCTGGATCTCGGCCCGCTGCTTGTTCATGACCAGGATTCGGGGGCTGGCGAGGATTTTTGTACTGCCGATGGTCTCGAGCGCCCGGATGAAACCGGTGACGTTGTTCGAGATGAAGCCGAACTTCACGCCGTTGGTCGCGGAGGTGAAGCCCTGAGCGTCGTTGGCCGTGCCCTGCGCGATCTGGCCGCCAGCGGTGAGGAGACGGGTCGGCGTGAAACCAACGTTCCCATTCAGCCCGGTCCCGCTGCCAATCGTGCCAAGCGTCTGGCCCAGATTATCCACCAGACCGAGATTCACCCCCAGCTCGCGGTCGTGCTCGTAGTCGACGCTGATGATGACCGCCTCAATCAGAACCTGAATCGGTCGGACGTCGATCCTCTGAATAATCTGATCGATGATCTGGAGGTTGGATTCATAGTCCTGGATGATCAGGTGGTCGTAATCGGCCATGGAGTTGCCGCCGGTCGGAGGCTGAAAGCCGCCGATGGTCGGGCCGCCACCCGTCGGCGCGGAACCGCCGGGGCCGCCCACTCCGCCACCGCCGCCACCACCACCACCACCGCCGCCACCGGCCGACATCCCCTGGCCGCCACCCGAGACGAAGGTCGCCGACTCGCTGATCCCGAACCGATAAGAGGGTGTCACCGCGATCCGCTTCTGCCCCACGTCGGTGCTGAGAAACGGCCGGATCACTCCATAGATTTCGTCAGCCCGGACATAATTGAGCTTGTAAACCTTGGTGACAATCCGCTCCTTCTTGGTCAACTCGGCGTCATCCTGAAGCTCTTCCTTGGTGTACAGGTAGTGGATTTTTCCTTCCAGCTTGTCGGTCAGGTTGGCGAGCTTGATGATCGCCTCGAGGACACGCTCGACCGTGACCCCCTCGAAGTTGGCGGTAATTGTCCCCGAGACCTTCGGCGAGACCAGGATGTTCGATCCGCTGCGCCGGCTCAGGAATTCGAGCAGCTTGCGAACATCGAGCTCGTTGACATGCATCGTGACCATGCCGGCCTGGTCGATCAGAACCTGCTGGTCGACGTCGGCCGCGGCCGCGGGCGCGGGTCGGCCGGCCGGGGCCTGGTTGGGGGTGGTGGGCGTCGTTCGCGAAGGCGCGACCGGAGGCCGGGCTGGCGGAGGAGCGGGTCGCTCTCCCGAACGGCCCTGAATCGGCTGGCCTCCCCGCGGCGTTGCGTTCGACGATCCCCTTAACCCGGGCGGACCCGCCTGAGCCACGGCGGCCTCCGGGATTGGCTCGATCGCGGGCGGACCGTCGGCGGAGGAGGTCTCCGGGGGGCTGCCTGCCTGGCCTTGAATGGCCGTCGGCACGACGGAAGGGTCCAGGAGCGCGGGCGGCGAGCTCGGAGTCTCCACTCCGCGAACAGGACCGGGATCGGGATGGAAGGACACCGACCCCGGAAGGAGCGTCGCCCTCGGCGAGTCGCCAAAACCCCCGCAGTCCTGAGCGCGGACGATCGATACAAGCCCAAGGGCCAGCAAGATCCCCGACATCGCCATGTGCGACTTTGGAGCCAAGGCACACGCCCCTTACCGACCAGGAGCTCGTCCGACCCTGACAACGATGTCAGGCCGGCTCGGCTTGCCCCGCATCCGATTGATCGCCTCTCCGCCCCGCGCGAGCATTCATTCCGGCGCACGGGGGCCTCTTCTCACCCAGATTCTTCGGTCAGAGTCGCGAGGAACTTAAGGATTGTGTGGGTTCTTGCGAGAATCGCGGTCGGGCAAAATGGGGGCCCGGCGCGTTCCTTCCCATCGGTTCAGGGGGCCACGCGCCTGGGAGGGCCAGGGGCCCTGATAGACGTAAACCCAGGCCCGGAGTTTCGATCGTGTGATCGTCTCTTCGCGGCGGTAGAGGCCCTGATCCACCTCTTCCCAGGGGTCGAACCGCTCCTCCAACTCGCGGAGCGAAACGGGACGAACAAAGCCCTCGACCCATCCGGCGTCGGGATGGCCGAGGTCGATCAGCGCGGGGTACGGGCCGAAATCATAGAGCCGGCCGCGGACGGCGTCGGCCCGCCAGCCGTCGCGAGCGGCTTCTTGCGGGTTGGCTGGCATCAGGGTGCCGTAGGCGAAGAGATACATCGGGGCGGACCCTCGCGGCGTCATCGCCTTCGGTTGAGAACGGCCCCCAGGTCGTGGGCGAGCGAGTGGAGGATCAGGTTGGTGGCAACCCGGCGCTGGAGGTGATAGTCGGCCTCAAGGCATCGATCCGCGAGGACGAAGACGTCTTCCGGTTCGAGGCGTTCGGCGACCGAGCCGGCGGCGCGTCGGTCCTCGGGATCGGGGCAGGGGGGCTCGAGCCCGGCCGTCCGCCAGAGGACACCGCGGAAGAATCGGGCCAGCTCGCCGATCAGGAGCCCGGCCCGCCGACGCTGATCGACCGACTCCTTCCCGGCCTGCTTGATGTGTTCGAGGAAGCGATGGGCCAGAGCGGGTGGGTCGAAGCCGCGCTCCGAGGCGAGCTCGTCGATCAGGCCGCGTCGGAACCGTTCGAGGTTCGGGTCGGCCAGGCCGAGGGCTCTTCGGATGCTCCCGTCGCCGAGCGCGGCAAGTCGGGCGGCATCGTCCGGATCGCGGGCCGCGCCCTGATCCATCAGGATCGAGGCGACATCCTCGGCGGGGAGCGGATCGAACCGGACGACCTGGCATCGCGAGACGATGGTCTGAAGCTGGACCTCGACCGAGGTTCCGATCAGGATCAGGACGGCCCCCGGCGGCGGCTCTTCCAGGGTCTTGAGGAAGGCGTTGGCGGCTTCCTCGTTCAGATCGTCGGCGTCGTCGAGGATCGCGATCTTGCGAATTCCCCGGGCCGGCTTGAGGGCGAAGTGCTCGCAGAGGTCGCGGATCACGGCGATCGGAAGTTCGTGCCTGTCCTCGGGGCGGGCGGCCTCGGCGTAGTCGGGATGCGTCTGAGCCTCGACCTGGAGGCAGCCGGGGCACGACTCGCACGGGTCGAGCCGATCGGCCGCGACGGTCTCGCAGAGCAGCGCCTGGGCAAGCTTCCGGGCGAACGTGCGCTTGCCGATCCCCTCCAGTCCGACGAACAGCATCGCGTGCGGGAATCGCCCCTGTTGGAGGCTCCGCCGCAGTTCCGCGACGACTCGGTCATGACCTCGGATCGAGTGCCAGGGCACCATACACCTCGCGTCGGATCAGCAGGAAGACGGTCTCCGGGTCCATCGAGGCGTCGACCAGTGAGATCTGAGTTCCGTAGAGTTTGGCGAGCCCTCGACGCCCATTCACGGCGTCGAGGTAGCCCGCGCGGACTCGCTCGTAATACTCGGCCGGTCGGGCCTCGATCCGGTCGCGTGCCGGCCCGACCCGGGCGCGGGCGGTCTCGGCCGGGACGTCGAGCACGATGGTGTGGTCGGGGAGCAGGCCGCCGGTCGCCACTCGGCCGACCGCCGCGATCTCCTTCGGATCGAGCCCTCCGGCGAGCCCCTGATAGACGATCGTCGAGAGCATGAACCGATCGCAGACGACGACGTGCCCCGTGTCGAGCGCCGGCCGGATGATCTCCTCGACCATCTGGGCCCGGCTCGCCATGAAGAGGAGCATCTCGGCGCGCATCGAGAGCGGAACGGTCTCGCGCTCCATCAGGATCGATCGAAGCCGGTCGCCGAGTGCCGTTCCGCCGGGATCCCGGCAGGTGACGACATCAAGGCCCCTGCGATCGCGGAGCCAGTCGGCGATTCGGGCGGCCTGGGTTGTCTTGCCGCCGCCGTCGGGGCCTTCGAGCACCAGGAAGAACCCGGGATGCGACCTCCGGCGATTGTCTCGATCCTTCATGAACGAGGGCCCTCCTCGACCTCGCCCCATCTTACGCGATTCCCCCACGCCGGCCGAGATCGATTCTGTTATCATCGCGAGCCATCGGAGCCGGGGGATTCCAGTGACCGGAGGGTGGCGGGCATGTTCGACCTCGACGCGGTGCAGGCGAGCCTTCGGGACTCCGGGCTCGACGGCTGGCTGCTTTACGACTTCCGTGGGAGCAACGTTCTGGCCCGTCGGGTGCTGGGGCTCGACCAGAAGCCGGCCGGGTCTCGGCGGTTCTTCTACTTCATCCCGGCCCGCGGCAATCCCCAGAAGCTTGTCCACCGGATTGAGCCAGGCGCCCTCGACGACCTGCCCGGTAGCCGGACGAGCTATCTGACCTGGCAGCAGTTGGAATCGGGCCTGACCGACCTGCTTCAGGGAAGTCATCGGGTCGCGATGGAATACGCGCCGAGGGTCTCAAACCCATACGTCTCCAAGGTCGACGCGGGCGTGATCGAGATGGTCCGCTCGACAGGTGTTGAGGTTGTCTCGTCGGGCGACCTGATCCAGGTGTTCGAGTCGACCTGGGACGATGACCAGTGGGCGATGCATCGCGAGGCCGAGCGGTTCACCACGGCTGGGTTCGACCTGGCTTTCGGCCTGATCGCCGAGCGAATCCGGGCGGGCGGCACGATCCGCGAGACCGAGGTTCAGGCGGCCATCATGGACCACTTTCATCGGAACGGTCTGACGACCTACAGTCCTCCGATCGTCGGCGTCGGCCCGCACAGTGGCGACCCTCACTACGAGCCGATCGCCGGTCAGGACGCGACCATCGGCGCCGGGGATTTCGTACTGGTCGACCTCTGGGCGAAGATGGACCGTCCTCGGGCCGTTTACAGCGACCTGACGCGGGTTGGGTTTGTCGGCGAGGAGGTTCCCGAGCGCTATGCCGCCGTTTTCAAAATCGTCGCCGAGGCCCGAGACGCGGCGATCGCCTGCGTCCGAGAGGCGCAGGCCGCCGGCCGGCCGTTGCAGGGCTGGGAGGTCGACGCCGCCTGCCGACGGGTGATCGATCAGGCCGGATACGGCGACCACTTCATTCACCGGACCGGTCACAACATCGGTCAGGAAGTCCACGGCAACGGCGCCCACATGGACAACCTGGAAACCCACGAGGAGCGCAGGATCCTGCCCCGGACCTGCTTCTCGGTCGAGCCAGGAATCTACCTGCACGAGTTTGGCGTTCGGAGCGAGGTCAACGTCTTCGTCGACGCTCAGGGCGGCGTTCACGTGACCGGCGGCCTCCAGGCGGAGGTCCTGCCCATCCTTCGAGGCTGATCGATTTCCGCCCAAGCTACCCGGCCAGGATTCGAACCTGGAAAAACAGGACCAAAACCTGTTGTGATACCGTTTCACCACCGGGTAGTCGTAACGGTACTTTAGCCGATTCCGACCCGGCGGGGAAGACCGACCGCGATGCTCGACCCGGATGACCCGTACCTGGGTCGAGATCCGAACGGGTTAGTCCCCCGCTGATCCGGATTCCTCGGATCGAGCCGGCTTCGGCGTTCTGGTTTTTCCCGGCGCGGCCTCCTTGGTCCTCGGGTCGAACGGCGGGATCACCTTGAAGGGCACCACCTGAGTCGACGGCGGCGCCGAGGGGTCGAGAACGTCGTGGAGGATGATCGTCAGCTCGTACTCGCCCGGCGTGAGCCCCTTCAGCGAGATCGTGCTCTTGATATAGATCGGTCCAAGCGGAGTCTTGCTCTTCGGCTCGTAGTCGACCACCTTTTTCTTCTGGCGAAGCACTTCCTTCTTGCCCCGCCGACGAAGGACGTTGTCCTGAATGAGGTGGGCCCGGTAAAGGTCGTCGTTTTCCTCGACGGTGTAACGGAGCGGACGGTAATAGACGAGGAGCTTCTCCTCGCTGGTCTGAGCGGCACCGACGAGCGGTTTGTAATCCTCGAAGCCGTCGATGGTGGTGCAGATGACGGCCCTCGACATCCGGAGTCCGCCCGGCCTCGGAGGCTTCACGTCCGCGTCGTGCGCGGGCTCGGAGGGGGCATGCTCCGGCTTATCCTTCTCGACGGCCGTCTCCTCGGCCGGTTTGGCCTTCGGCGAGGTCTGCTGGGCTGAGAGGTTCGGCGGCGTGCCCAGGCCGATCAGGAGCAGGGCCGACCAGAGGACCGTGCTGTCGATTCGAGGTTGCAGGCGCATGGGATCACCCGACTCGCTGGATCGGGGGCGCATCGGCCCGAAGCAGGGGAACGCTCCAACCCCGACCCTGATCACAGGTTCGCCGATCGGCAATGGCTGTGCAAGCGTCGGCCCCGGGTGGGATCGGCATCGGGGGAATGATTCGCGGGCTCCGGGGCTTCGTCAAGGACGTCACGACGGGTCCCCCGGCGCAAGTCGTTGGCTCTTACCCAGCAGGGGATGACGGTCGGACGGCCAGCGGGGAGATGTCGGGCCGTTCGGGCCGGGAGGGGGCGAGGCGTCGAGGCGGGACGAATCGGCCGCATCCCGGAGACGGGCCGGACCGAAATACAAGACGGCGGTCCCGGAGAACCGCCGTCTTGCGCAAGGATGTTCGACCATGTCGTTCCGATCGCGGGGATACCGATCAGTCACGTCCGACCCGCCGACGGCCATAGCGCCAGCCGGCCCCGCCGAGGATCAGGCTCCAGGCGAGCCAGGTCGCCGGCTCGGGAGTGCTCAGTCCACCCTGAGCCGAGGGGACGTACTGGCCGAGGAACTGCGACTTCCCGGCCGAACTCCCCGCCATGCCGTCGAAGCCCTGAACGAAGAAGGGGCCGGTCGGGTTGATCCCGGTGAGCTTGCTGAAATTGTTGATCGTGAACTCGAAGTCGGGGGTAGCCGCCGAGGTATTGAACGCGAGCGAGCCGCCGTTGGTGATCGGACTGCCGAAACTGAACGGAAGCCCGGCGGAGCTGGCGTTGTAGTGGGCGACCATGAAGTCGGGAGTGGTCGTGTCCGGCTTGACGGCTGGGATGCCGGCGATGATCGACGGCGTTCCCATCACCTCCTGGCCCGCGGCGTTGGTCGAGGCGGTCGCGAAGCTCAGCGCGATCGACTTCGAGCCCAGGAACGAATTGGTCGCCGAGGCCACCGAGCCGAGGGCCGGGTTCGAATCCGCCGCCGCGTTCGGGTTGCCGGTCATGTCGCCCAGGATTTCGTGTCCATTGGCTCCGTTGAAGCCCTGGATGCCCACATACATTGTGTCGGTGCTGGCGTTGTAGTGGAACGCGACGTTTTGCATGAAGGCGCCACTCGGCAGCGCATTGGGCACGGTCTGCTGCACGCCCACCCAGTTTGGCCCGCTGGTGTACTGGAATGTGCCGGTGCTGTCCTTGTACCCGATCGGGACGATCACGCTGCCGTTGGCCTGCGTGAAATCGTTGGCGACGTTCCCGGTCAGGGTAATCGGCGTCGCCGCGGCCGGACGGGGCCCGGCCAGCACGGCGGCCGCCGCCACGGCCCAGGCGACATCGCGGAAACGAACCATGACGAGTCTCCTTCCACGTTATGGTTGATCTCGTCCCAGGCCCGGCCCGCATCGGACGTTCGGCCGGTCACGGCAGGGGGACGATCAGGCTCTCAAACCAACGCTCAGGCAAGCGATGGACGCCGCTTGCTCCTCCACGTTGTGATCCGGACCGCGGATTGAGCCGCGACTCCGGATCGTCCCGAACCAGGATGGCTCCTCCATCGGTTCGAGCGATGCTCCTCGTCGGTCGCCTTCCCGGCGGAAGGGCCCGCGAAAGAAAGGACGATGACGCGATGTCTCTGTTCTCAAGATTATTCCAGGCGGTCCGTTCGTGGCGTCCCCGCCGGCCTTTTCAGCCGAACCGGCGTGCTGGCGTCGCGGTGGAACCACTGGATCATCGGCAACTCCTGAGCGTCAACTTCACCGGAAACGTCCCGGTCGATTTTCCCGCTACGCAGTCCCCAGGCGTCGTGGTCGTACCAGCCGACCTGAACAATCCCAGTACCCTCGAACCGGTCATACCGCCCGCACTCCAGAATCTGATTTCCGTCTCGGGCTTTTATATCAAGGACATCCGCGTCTCGTACAATTCGAGCTCGGATACCCTCTCCTTGGGTATCGATCAACCGGCCAGCGGCAACTCCGGCCAGGGCCAGGTCATCGCTGGAGATTCGGACAATAACGGAAACTCAGGGACTGTCAACCCCGCTGTGCTGGCCGTGAACCCGTTCTTCACCGATCCGGCGAACATGGGCGGGTCGAAGTACATGGGGGTCTTCCTCGGATTCAATAGCCCGACGACCCCGCAGATCGTCGCCGGCTTCTCCTCCACCCCGCCCACCCCAACGACCAACGATCCCTCGCCGACCAAGCCCTACGAGGTCGCGGTTGCCAATCCGAGCAACCTCCCCTTCTTCGGCGCCCCGTTGCCACAGTACACCGGAAACTTCTTCCTCCAGAATTCCACGTCCTCACCCAACCTGGAATTCAACATTACCCATTTCTCTCAGCTTTACCAGGCTGAGACGGGTCATGCCCTGACCTCCAGCAGCGTGATCTACGTCGGCGGTCAGGGCGGCTCCGAGGCGGCCGACGGGATCAGCGACGCCTTTATCCCGGCCGCCTCCGTGAACATCGGCGCGGCGACCCAGCCCGGCACCCCGACCCCGACGCCCTGCCCGCCGCAGTCGCCGACGATCTATGTCAACTATCATGAGCACCGGATCGTCGACTCGCTCCACCGCGACCTTGTCCGGGTCAACGTTCTGGGGACCTCCGGGTTCAACGTCGATCAGATCGTGCCGAATTCGGTCACGCTCGATGGCGCCCATGCGATCGCGCACATCACCCGGAAGACCCGCCGCGATCCGTTCCCGTCGGCCACCTATGTCTTCGTCGCCAACCAGCTTCCGCTGCACAAGGGGCTGAACAACGTCGATCTCCAGGGAACGCTCAGTAATGGGGAAGCCTTCCAGTCGAGCAACACGGTTCTGAACCTGCCCTATGCCTCGTCGGTCGCGAAGGGCCGGCTGCACCGATACATGGGCGGTGGAACGATCTACAACGCACTGGCGAAGATCGAGAAGAAGCACCCTGGCGTGGTGATCCAGCCGACGGCTGCGGTCGCCGTGACCCGGTCGGCCAACGCCCACCCCGGCCCCAACGCGAAGCTCGCGGTGAGCTACGCGCCGGTTGTCCACGCGACGTCGAGGAAGGAAGCAGCCCGTCCGGCCGCCGCCCGATCGACGCCCCGGCCCGTGGTCACGATTCAGAAGGCCGACCACCACGCCAGGTCGGCCGTCGTGACGAAGGTTCCGACGCTCCTCCGCCACAGCATGAACGACTTTCTCCACCATGTCAGCGGACGGTCGGCAGCCGACGCGACCGGGGCCCCCTCGGCGCACCACACCCGGCACGCCGGTTGATCGAGATCCGGGAACCGAGGCACGGCCGGCTTGACCTCCGGCGGTGCCTCGGTTCTGATCGAGTCGGGCCGACCCCGCGAACCCAGAACGCACGAGGAGACGATCGGGCCAATGGCCGACTTCAGTCCCTACCAGCAGAAGATCATCAAGCGGTACTACAACAACTTCGACGCGATCAAGTCGCAACGGCTCTCCGAGCTGGCGACCGAGCTCTATCTCGCCGAGGGAAAGAAGCGCGATCGCCTCTGGACGCAGGTTGAGCAAACCCTCCGCAAGCTGGAGTTCCCCGAGTCGAGGATCCAGCATCTGATGGAAAAGCGCGACCCGGCGCTGGTTGTCGGCATCCTTCAGGAGCTGCAATCCGGCGGCTAGAACGTGCTCAGCCGCCCCAGGGGCCGGTCACAAACGCATGATCGCGCGACGACGCCAGCGCGGCTTCCAGCACGCGGACGACCTCGCGCGCCTCTTCGGCCGTGACCGCCAGCGGCTCGCGACCGGCCAGGTGCTCGGCGATGTTTCGATAGTAAGAGTCCCAGTGCGCCCGGACGGTCGGCACCCGGGTTTCGACAATCTGGCCCGAGCCGTCGTGGCGACGGAGGATTCCTTCCAGTAGCGACGGCTCGGCCGCGGCGTCGATGTTGCCGGCGCGAAGCGCCTCTTCCTGCGGGTCGATCCCCATCTTGACGAACCCGCCGTCGGTCCCGACCACCCACCACCGGGGCCGGTCGATCCGACAGACCCGGCTGGTCTCCACCTGAAAGATCGCCTCGTCGAACTCCAGAATGATCCGACCATGACCGCCGCTGTCGACACCCTCCCAGGGCGCCGGCATCATCCAGGCCGAAAGACGTCGACACGGACCGAGGCCCATTTGAAGGGCCTGGTCGACGAGGTGCGCGCCCCAGTCGTGGAGAATGGTCCCGGCCGAGGCGGCGTCGCGTCGCCATCCACGCGGAGAGGCGAACCGGCAGACTGCGCTCTCGAAGAGCATCGGCCGGCCGATCAGGCCATCGGCGATCACCTGGCGAAGGGTGGCGAAGTCCCAGTCCCAGCGTCGGTTGTGGAAGACCGAGAGCATCCGGCCCGAGCGGTCGCGGGCGGCGATCATCCGGTCGCATTCGGCCGAGGTGAGCGCCATGACCTTGTCGACGACGCAATGCCGGAAGGCGGATAGCACCCGCTCGGCCAGTTCGGCGTGGGAGTCGTGGGGCGTCGCGATGACGAACAGTTCGACGGCCGGGTCGTCGAGCGCCTCGTCGAGGCTCGCATAGCCGCGGACGTCCTCGCCCCAGAGCGAGAGGGCCTCCGCGCGGACCTGCGGGTCGCGGGCCACGATTCCGTGCAGCTTCAGACCAGGCTGTCGGCGGACCAGCGGGGCATGGAACGATCGGCCGGCCAGGCCGTGGCCGACAACGACGGTACGGATCATAAGCGTCAGCTCCTCGTGGCCGGGTCGTCCGGCGAACGACCAGAATAACGCAAGAGCCTCGGCGATGCTCCCCGTCAACACCCGGATCCTCTTCAAGCGAATGGCTCCTCGCGGTCCATGCGCGACCGGGCACAACCGTGGATCGGGGCCTCGCGCCGGGCAACGACCGATTCGCGACTTCCCGGCGGAATGATCACCTGGAGCGCGTGACCGTTGGATGGCCGATGTCTCATAACAACCCGACGCGCCAGCGAGGGTCTTCTTCTCGGAACCCTCGCTGGCGCGTCGGGTTGGTATGTGGAGTTCGCTCCCAC
>DAIDKV010000234.1 GCA_027449865.1 Planctomycetales bacterium | reverse complement strand
GGCCTTGGGGATGGGAGGGAGAGCGTCGGGGAGCCCGGCGTGAGGAGCGATCCACGCCATGCTGCCCGTGGTCTTGTGGCGTGTCAACGGAGTCGAGGCGAGCCGGAAGAGCGGGTGTCGTCGGGGAAGGGGCAGACTACCCACGTGAGATCTGCCGCGCCAGCGGCTTACTTGAACGAGGCATACCAGCGGACCCGCTCCGCGGGCCCCTGAATTTGGTCGTTCGGCGTGTGCCCCTTGAGTGGAGCTGAGCGATGAAAGCCAAGGCTCTACTGGCGGCGGCGATGGCAGCCGTGCTCTGCTTGTCTCTGGCCGCGGGCGGCTGCGGTCCGGGTGGCGGCGAGACGGCGGGCAAGATCACCAAGGAAGCCGCGAGCGCGGCGGGGAAGGCGCTTCGCCAATGGCAACAGCAGAACCGATAGGCGGTCGCCGATTCATGCTTGCCTGCGATTCTAACCTCGGATACCCTGGGCGTATGGATTCCTACTCGGGGGTTGCGATGAATCAGACAGTCGCCTTCGATGACGTCCTCGATGCGGCCGAGCGACTCGATGCGGATGCGCAGGCGGAGTTGGTGGCGATCTTGAGTCGCCGACTGGCCGAGCGCGGGCGACAGCGTGTGATCGAGGCGGTTGCGCAGGCTCGGCAGGAGTTCGCCGCCGGCCAGTGCCCGACCATGACAGTGGCGGAGATCGTGCGCGAGGCCCTGGCATGAGGCGGGAGCTTTTACGCTCGCCGGCCTTCGCACGGGACCTGCGGTCGTGGTTGAAGTTGCGGCCCGGTGTCGCGGAGGCAATCGAGGCGACGCTGGAGCAGCTTTTCCGAAGACGCCTCCCACCCTTCATTGCGGACTCATAAGCTGCGCGGGTCGCTTGCGGGATGTTGGGCGTGCAGCGCGGGTTACGACTTGCGCATTGTATTCGAGTTCGTGCAGCACGAAGGAGCCGAGGCGATCCTCCTGCTCGCCCTGGGCACGCACGACCAAGTGTATTGAGCCGGCGCCGCACAGGGCGATCCAGCGGACCGGCCTGTCGGCGGGCCGCTGAACCTGGTCGTTAGGCGGCGGAGAGCGGCGAGTGACCGGGGCAAAGTCTTCGTGCCCTGGACCTCGGTCTGGGTGGCTGACGCCTAACCGGGTCTCGACCGCTCTGGGCTTGAGTGGGGAAACGTGGACGCAGCTAATTGTTTAGGCAATCTATCGGTTTGTTAATTATGTCACATTTTATGCTTTCGAGCGGGTCAGGCTGGAAAGCCTGACCTACTTTTGTGTCCCTAATCGGTGTTATTGACCCTGTTCCCCCGTTGCTGAGGTGATGTTGAGCCCGGGCGTCCCGCCCGCTCGCACAGCCAGCCAGCTCCGTGAAGAGATGCGGGCGTGACGCCCGCGCTCCCAGGCGGCACGTCCGGGCTTCGTCCGTGTCGCCAGCGGGAGCTGAGCTGGCTCCTGCAGGGGCTGAACCCCTTCCTTGGGCGGTCGGGGGGTGGTCGTCGGGACGAGTCCTCTACCGCCGGCGATCCTTCGTTCGGTCGATCCCGGCACGAGCGGGGATCGTTTCCGGCTCTCGCGCGGTTTTTTCTTGCCTTCGTGTCAGGTCTGCGCGATCCTCTCCAGTGAAGCGGAGTTGCAGGACCAGGCACAACGGATAAAGAGCCAAGAGGATGCCGACTCCACGTCTCCCGGCGTTCGAGCCGGACCCGAACTGGCAGCGATCGCGCGAACCTGTCTTCTGGATGGACCCCGTTCCTCGGCTCGTCTGGGCGAATCGCGCCTGGGAGGAGTTGACGGGCTATCCGCCGGAGTCCGTGGCCGGAGTCGCGTGTCCGGCGCACGGGTCGACGCGTTCCGACGACGCCTCGGAACGGGCCGCCAGCTTCCGGCCACCCCCCGAGGCCATGGCCGGACATCCCGCCGGCACCCCCACGCTCATCCATCGGGCCGACGGCCAGCGCCTCTGGCGCAGGGTCGAGTTCTGGCCGTTCACCGACGAGTCCGGGGCGCTCCTCGGCCTGCTGGGGACCGTCCGCGACGAGGCCCATCCCCCCAGCGTCCCCGACTCGCGAGACGGCCGCCTCGCCGCCGAACTGCTCGCCATCCGCCGACGACTCCTGGACCGGTTCGGTACCGACTCCATCCTCGGCGCTGGGGCCTCGCACCGCCGGCTGATGGAGCAGGTTCGGCTGGCCGCCGGGTCGTCCGTGCCCGTCCTGATCATCGGCGAGTCGGGGACCGGAAAGCGGCACGTCGCCCGCGTGATCCACCAGCACGGCCCCACCGGCGACCGCCCCTTCCTCCCGTTCGACGGCCGGGCCATGCCGGCCGAGATCCTCGAACGCGAACTCTTCGGCGCCGACGGCCAGGACAACGACTCCGAGACACGGCGTCGACGACCCAGGCTCTCGCTCGGCGAGGGCTCGACGGTCCTGATCGACGAGGTTCTGGCCCTGCCGCGCGACCTGCAGGCCCGGCTGGTCGCGGCGATCGATTCGCCGTTTCGGCTGATCGCGACAACCGCCGGCGACCCGGAAGAGGCCGTCCGCGACGAGCGGCTGCGCGCGGACCTCTACCACGCGATGACCGTTCTGGTCGTCCGCCTGCTCCCGCTCCGCGACCGCCGCGACGAGCTGCCAGCCCTCGCTCAGCACTTCCTCGAACGAGTCAACCGCCGCGGCGGTTCCCAGCGCGCCGGCTTCACTCCCGAGGCCATTGACGTTTTGATCGCCCACGACTGGCCGGGCAACCTCCCGGAACTGGCGAGGGTCGTCGAACACGCCCACTCCCGTATCCGCACCAACCGCGATCGCGATCGAGACCGCGAGCGGATCGGGCCCGATGACCTCCCCGCCGCCATCCGCGGCCAGCTTGGCGGCGCCTACAATCCCCCCATCACCCCCGACCCGGCCCGGCCGCTCGATGAACTGCTCACCGAGGTCGAGCGCCGGGCGATCGAGACCGCGCTCCGGCAATCGCGGAGCAACAAGTCGCGAGCCGCCGAGATCCTGGGGATCTCACGGCCCCGACTCTACCGACGGATCAAGGAACTCAACCTCCCCGACGACGATTCGGCCGACGAGTCCCCGGCCGACTGAACCACTCTCCGACGAAAGCACGACCCATCGCTCTCGTTGCTGCTCGACGGATTTCCCTGGGCGGAGAGGCAGCGAAAGAATCGATTCGAGATTCCAGATGGATCTAAGTCTCGGGGCAGCAAGGCATTCCATTTGTGGAATCTCGAATCTGAGATCTTTAGTCTGAGTCTTTCACAAAGTCTGAGTTTTTCGCGTTCGGATTTCCCTGGTTGGTGTTCTTCGGGATGGAAGACGCTTTTTTTGCGTCGGGCGGATACTGAGGATGTGGCTGGTTGGGCTGGGCGTCGTCGTCATGGATCATCGTGAGCGTACGGAGCTTCTCGGGTGCCACGGTGAGGAAGCCAAAATCGAGCGTGAGCGAAAAGTTCGGCCGGATGTGGATGTCGCCGAGGATGACCTTGCCCGTGGTGGTTGTCAGCTTGCCTCGGATGAGCGTGGGCTGTCGCATCATCATCCCGCCGCCCATTTGGCCCATCATTCCGCCGCCCATCATCCCCATCGCCTGCGGATTTCGAGGGATGGGCCGCGCCGGCTGAATCGGCGGCTTTGGTTCGGGCTCGTCCTCGAGATCGACGTTGGATCGCTTGAGGAACTGGATGGTCCGGATCTTGCTGGGCCAGATCGTGTACTGGCCGAGGTCGCCGTCGACGATGAAGGGTTGGGAATCGATGAGCCCTTCGAGCGTCTGGCCGCCCTCCATCTCGATCCGGACCTTGTGTTCCTGGTTGTCCTGTCCGCCCTGGAAGGCGCCGACCATTCGCAGGCCAACGGTGTGGGGTGGCTCCTCGGCGAGGTCCTGCCCGGGCCCGCGTCCTGGCGAGAGGAGAACGATCAGTGCCGCCAGCCATTTCGTCCGACTCATTTAAGGATCTCCGGATGGGTGGGCGGGTCCGCCGCCGCGACGGGGGATTTCCGTCAGCCTCGCGACGGGGCGAGGCGAGACGAGACGAGGCGATCGACCGTTTCTCCATCGTCGTACGAATGTCATCCGCTGGGCAAGGGTGCTGTCCGGCAAGTTATCGGGTGTCTTTCGCGAGCCGGAGGTTTTCTGACCGGGGCGCGGATACTAGGCGATGGCGATCACTTGATGTAAAGTAGGGCGAATACCGCGCGGTCCTCGGAACATCGCGCGAGCCCTGGCCATTGGGCGGGGTTTTCCCTCGTTGGGAAGTCGGAAGTGATGGAAGAGGTTCGGTCAGCCGATCACAACGGGGCCGGGGGGGAAGTTGCCATCCTCACCGAGGGAGACGAGGCCCTGCGCCGGAGCCAGCAGCGGCTGAACCTTCTGGCCGAGGCCGGTCGATTGCTCGGCTCGGCGCTCGACTACGAGGCGACGCTCGCGGATGTCTGCCGACTGGTCGTTCCGACGTTCGCCGATTGGTGCACGCTCGACCTGGTCGCCGTGGATGGGACGCTCCAGCGGGTTGAGGTGGCGCACAAGGATCCCGAGCGGGTCGCGATGGCTCGAGATCTCCACCGGCGCTATCCGCCCCGGCCGGAGAGTCCGCGCGGGCTCTTCCACGTGCTGAGGACGGGCGAGCCGTCGTTTGCGCCCGAGGTCACGCCCGAGATGCTGGCCATGGGGGCGCAGGACGAGGAGCACCTGCGGTTGCTGCTTTCGCTCGGGCTGCGTTCGGCGATGATCGTTCCGCTGAGGGCCCGGGGTCGGACCCTCGGCGCGCTGACGTTGATCTTCGCCGAGTCGGGCCGTCGGTACGATGAGAACGACCTTCAGCTTGGAACGGAGCTGGCTGGGCGGATTGGTCTGGCGGTCGATAATGCCCGCCTCTTCGCCGAGGCCCAGCAGGCGGTTGGGCTGCGCGAGGAGGCGCTGGAGCTTCACTGTCGGATTGAGGAGCGGCTTCAGCTTCTGGTGGAGGCGTCCGGCAGTCTGAGTGCCTCGCTGGATGTCAACGATGTCGCCGCGGCGGTTCTGGCTCTCTCGCGGCGATTGATCGCGGCCGATGCGTACGCGGTCTGGCGATACCAGCCGGCGAGCGGCCGGTGGGGAATCGCGATGGGCGATGGGCTCTCCGAGGAGTACCAGCAGGAGACGATCGAGGTCGTCGAGCGGAGCCCGAAGGTTCCCGAGCATCCGTTGATCGCCGAGGACGTGCGGAATCATCCCTTCTTCGAGGTCCGTCGCGAGGCGATGGAGCGCGAGGGGATCCGGTCGACGCTTCTGGTTCCGCTCTGCATCCGGGGCGAACGGAGCGGGACGCTGGTCTTCTACTACCGCGAGCCGCACCGGTTCGACGCGGTCGAGGTGGCGGTGGCCACGGCGCTCTCGAATCTGGCTGGCTCGGCGATCGGCTCGGCCGAGTTGTACGACGAGGTTCGGGCCAACAACCGCCGCAAGGATGAGTTTCTGGCGATGCTGGCGCACGAGTTGCGCAATCCACTCTCGGCGATCAGCAACGCGGCGCACCTGATTCGGGCCTCCGGCCCGATGTCGGAGCCGGTTCCGTGGGGGATGGAGCTGATCGGTCGACAGGTCCATCATTTGATCCGATTGATCGACGACCTGCTGGATGTCTCGCGGATCACCCGGGGGAAGATCCGGCTGCGTCGGGTTGGTGTCGACGTGGGCGTGGTGATCTCTGGGGCGATGTCGGCGGTGCGCCGGCTGGTCGAGGAGCGTGGGCATCGTCTGGAAGTGGCCTGCGAGCCGGGCCTTTCGATCGAAGCCGACCCGACCCGGCTCGAGCAGATTGTGGTCAACCTGCTGACGAACGCGGCGAAGTACACCGAGCCGGGCGGTTCGATCGCACTTCGAGCGGGCCGCGAACTGGGTGCGAATGAGGTGGTGATTCGGGTGCGCGACACGGGGGTTGGCATCCCGCCCGAGCAGCTTCCGAGGATGTTTGAGCTGTTCGTGCAGGGCGAGCGCACGCCCGAGCGAGCGGAGGGCGGGCTTGGGATCGGGCTCACGCTGGTCCGCCGGCTGACCGAGATGCACGGCGGGACCGTCCAGGCCCACAGCGATGGTCCCGGCCTTGGCGCTGAGTTCGTGGTCCGGCTTCCGGCATCGAGAGAGGCCCCGATGTCCGGGGCCGATCAGGCTGGCCGAATGGGCCTTTCATGATGGGGAGGATCGTCCGATGGGCCGAGAAGCGACGATGCGACGGATCCTGGACGCTGGGATCGTGGCGGTGGTCCGTTCCGAATCGCCGGAGGCGCTGGCGAAGGTGGTCCGCGCGCTGGCCGACGGCGGCGTGCTCGCGGCGGAGGTGACGTTCACCGTACCCGACGCCCTCGACGTGATCCGTGAAGTTCGCCGCGACCTTGGCGACGCCATCGCCCTGGGCGCCGGGACGGTTCTCGATCCCGAGACCGCCCGAGCCGCCCTGCTCGCCGGCGCCGAGTACATTGTTTCGCCGACGCTGAACTTCGACGTGATCCGCCTCTGCCGCCGATACGACCGAGCGGTGATGCCAGGCGCCTTCACGCCGACGGAGATCCTCGCGGCCTGGGAGGCTGGGGCCGACGTGGTGAAGGTTTTCCCGGCGGATGTCGGCGGACCGTCCTACTTGAAGGCGATCCGGGGCCCGCTCCCGCAGATCCGGCTGATGCCGACCGGCGGCGTTGACCTCGACACGGCCGAATCGTTCCTGAAGGCCGGCGCCTGCTGCCTGGGCGTTGGTAGTGCCCTGGTGGATCCGAAATTAATCGCCGCGGGTGACTTCGACAGGATTCGTGACCTGGCTTCCCGATATGTGGGGATCGTCCGTCGCCATCGGGGGCAGGGATAAGTCTGGCGGTCGGCGAGGATTCCCGTACAATCTTCAACCGAGGGTGCCGACGTCCGGCCGCTCGACCTCGGGGGATTCCGCCATGCGCCTGCTCAGGTTCTCGATGGGGACGATCATGATGTTCGTCCTGATGTCGGCGTCGGCCATGGCATTGTTTGTGAAGGTCGAGGAATATGCCCGTCCGCTGCCGATGGGCTGGAAGCTCGATGTACCGGTCCTTCTTCTGGTGGCGATCGGTCTGACATCGATGGCGATGGGGTTCTGGAAGGACCATTCGGCCTCGCAGGTGATGATGCAGATCGCGATCGCCTGCGTCGGCTGCCTGACGCTGATCTGGGTCGCGGAGTCGGAATACGAGCGCGCGGTTCGGTACTGGTGCCAGTCGGCGTTCGCGGTTTCGGTGACGCTGCCGATGCTGGTGCGTCGGCTGGTGAAGTCGCGGATGCCGCGCGGGCCGCGTCGAGAGTGGTGGAAGAAGTCGTGCGAGGCGGTCTTCTTCGCGTTCCTGACGGTGATCCTGATCTCGGCCGGGACGTTGTATCAGGGGGCGGTGTATGTGCTGGCGACGGAGGTGATTCGGGCGAGCCGGGTCGCTGCGGCGGTCGCCGCGGTGGGGCCGGCACCAGCCGCGCCGGCCGCGCCGGCGAAGCTGGCGGCGCCGGCGAAACCCGCCGAGGTTCCGGCCCTCAACGACGACGAGCTGGGGCTGGTTCCCGAGGCGTCCCAGCCGAAGCCCGAGACGAAGGCGGCCGGGAAGGCCTCCGCGAAGCCCTGAACCGACGAAATGAGGCCGTAGCCTCGCGGCTATTGCTTCCGTCGTGGGAGGCACTGGCGGATTCGTTCCTCTAACGCAGCCACCTCAGGGCAATTCTGGCGAACCTTGGGGGTAATGGCGCGCGGCTTCCTTCCCGAGGATCGAGCGGCCCGAGCCCGGCGAATCGGTCAACCCCATCCTTTCCGCGACCGGACCGAAATAGCGTTCCTTGGGATCGCGCTCGGCCCGGATCGCGTCCCATGTCCACTTCGGATCGATCTTCCACCTGATCCCGGCCAGTGCCCAGACCTCGATTTCCTGATGAGCCTCAACCGCGAGGAATCGCCGACCCTGCGGCCCGAGGCCCCTGTTCGCCTCCGCCTCAAGCTTATCGAGGATGCCGCGGCGCTGCTCGTGGCCGTCGCGGTCGACGCAGAGAATGAAGAGTTCAACCAACGAATATTGATCGATAACTCTTTTAATATTAGACCACTTCTTCGCAGCCTCCCACCCGGCGACCCTGGGATGATGAACCTGGATGGTGGCATGGGGCTTCCCCACGTGTTTCAGCATCGCCTCGAAGAGCGGTTTCAGGATGTAGTGGTCCATCACATCATCCTCGAGCAGGATCAAGACCCTCATGTCCCGGCCCTCGACCGCCGCCGTCGGGGGGGTCGAGGAGCGGGCGGTTCTTCGTCGGGATCGGGCTGCATGAAGTGCGCTGTATCGTTGAACCATCCCTCCGCCGCAAGTTGGGCCGCACCGTATTTCTTGATGACCCGGCGGGCGTCGGGCAGGTCGAGGAGGCGGACGATCCGGGAGTCGGGCTGGTGTTCGAGGCGGTAGATCAGCGAGGCCGACTCCAGCGACTTCTCACCTAGATGCCCGAGGAGTTGGGGCGAATGCGTCGTCGCCACGACCTGGATATCCTTCTCCTTCACCTGGTTCTCGATCAGGTCGACAAGCAGGCCCAGGCGGGTCGGGTGGATGCCGTTCTCGATTTCCTCGAAGAAGTAGAATCGCGAGGGGTGCGGCCCCAGGAACGCGGCCAGGAAGGCGAGCAGTCGGAGCGTCCCGTCGGAGGCCGAGGCCAGGGTCGTCCGCTGACCGTGCTTCTCGACCAGCGTGGCGTAGACCTTCCCCGCCGGGTCGGTCGGGAACTCGAAGTCGACGGCGTCCATCGGCGTCAATTCGGTCAGCCAGGTCAGGAGGGCTTTCTTCTCCTGGCGGTCACGGCAGATGGTCTGGAGGACCGAGGAAAGGTTGCGGCCGTTGTCGCTCAGCACGACCTGACTGGGCGGCGAAGGTTCCCGCATCGCGTCCAGGGACCATTCGAAGAACCGCATCGACTTGCCAACGGTAAAATCATCATTGAAGTTAAGGGAGTCCTCAGAAAAAACATGATAATATTCGGGATTAAGGGCCTCGAGACCTTCATATTCCCTGTATAAATTAGAAAGAAAACTTTGCGTTTGGGGCAATGCGAACTCCGTCAGCAAGTCCCCATCCGAATAATCAATACCAACAATTATTTTAAATTCTTTCATTTCTTTTGAATTATATCTATAGAATCTATTAAATAATACCAGCATAAGATCGCCTCGGGCATCCGTCGTCTTGAAGCAAAGACGTCCCCCGTTGACCTCGAGTTTCTCGTCGATGATTTGGCTGGTATTCTCTCTCCTCTGAATCGAGACCTCGATTCGATATCGCTGATTCTCCTCGTCCTCACCGACTTGCGCCGTGATGGCGAACGAGCGAGCCTTTCGATGGGCGATCTCCGGGAGGCCCCCTCGAATCCCGGTCCAGACCCTCTCGCCGCCCTCGCCATACTTCTCGCCGATGATCTCGGGCAGGCTGTAACTGCGTCCGATGCCGTGGAGGAAGCGGAAAGCGTCGCGGACGTTGCTCTTGCCCAAGGCGTTCGCCCCCATCAGGACGGTGAACGGCCCGAGCTTCAGCTCGGCGTCCCGGAAGCTCTTGAACCGTTCGAGGCGCAGCGAGGTATACATCCGACCGGCTCCTGAATCGAGGGACACCAACCGCATTCTACACGTTCCGCCGGCCCTTCCGAAATCGGTCCGGCCGGCTCTCCTTTTAAACTGGGTTGATCGTGGCGCAAGGCGCGACTATCATTGACGTGACGGTCGCGGATGTCCGCGATCCTTGCCCTTCCCCGCCCATCTCGCGACGGGATGCGTTCCGAAGGAGGCCTCGATGCGAACACAGCTCCTCATGAGTGTCTCGTCGAGCCCGAGTCCCGCGCGGGGGTCGTGTTAACACCCACCCGCCGTCGCCATTCGGCACGGACTTTTTCGCGATCATCGCACGACCCGGGCTTGCTCGATCGCTCCGCGCGCCCATTCTGAACAGGCCGCGCTGGGCCGGGCTCGCACGCCCACGCCACGCCACGCACTGAGCCTTCACGTCTGTGACCAGAACGTCCCCGCTCGTGGGGAGAGGGGACCATCACGGACTTTTTCCGTCCTTTTTCAAAAATTTCAGGCACGAGGGTCATCATGAGATACCGGATGCCTTCGAACAAGCAGATCCGACGCTTCTGCGCCGAGCCGGGCGAAGACGACGGGCTCGACCCGCGATTGGGGGCGAGACGCTCGGGGCGCGGCGGTCGGTCGCGGCACGGCGGCACGGCGTTCGGGCCGGGCTCGGGGTTGCAGGCCGTCGATCGGAAGTCCGCGCAGCTCTGCCGGCAGGTGGCCGTCACGCTGGACGAAGTTCTCGCCGAGTGCGGCGACGACGTCTTGCGGATGCTCCGAGTTGTGGACGTCGCGCCCTTTCCCGATGCCTCCCGGCTGATGGTGAGCGTCGCGCCCGTCAATCCCGAGGCACCCGGGACACCCGCTCCCGAGGCGATGATCGAGCATCTGAGCCGCGCCGGCGGTCACCTTCGCTATGAGGTCGCCTCGGCCGTCACACGCAAGCGAGCTCCGTTGCTTGTCTATCGCCTTCACGCGACGGTGCCGGTAGAGTGATCTGAGAACAACCCACGACGGGCGTCGGGGACCGGCTCAAATGGGCCGCCCGGCGCCCGACGGGGCTCCATCGGATCGATGCGTCATGATGAAGCGCCTTCACCTCTCGACGCTCCTCCTGCTCGCCCTGATCGCGGGGCTCGGATACCTGACCGTCGAAGGGCAGCGCCGCGAGGCCCGCCTGCGTGCGGCGCTGGCGATGTACCAGGAGAGGGCCGGCACGGACCTCGACGACTGGGTGATGGCTTTGCACGTCATAACGCCCTGGGACCGGCCCCAGGACGCTTGCCTCCGCGACGTCGTCCGATGGATTCACGAGTTTCCGCAGGCTGTGAGGATGTTCCCGCGCGGCGTTCCGGTACTGGTCGACACCGAGGGCCTTCGCGAGGCGGGCCAGACGCTCGATTCGCGGCTTACGACGCTGCCGCCCGAGCCCGGATCAGCCGCCGTCGAGCCCAACCTACGCGAGAAGCTCCGGATCATCCTCGATCCCCTCGGACTGGCCGCCGAGGTCCGGGGCGGCTCCATCGTCATCACATCGACAGCCCGGGCCAAGGAAGAGGCCGAGCGCGTTGACAAGGAGTGAGCCGCCATGAGCCTCCCGACGGTGCCGACCACTCGCCGATGGCGCCTCCTCCGGCCGGTCCGATTGAGCACCTTCCTGCTGCTCGTCCTGGTGGTCGCCCTGATGGTCAGCCTGGCCTTGCAGCGGATGCGCGAGCGGCAACTCCGCGATGCCATCGCCGTCTACCGACAACCGCAGACCGAGGCCATCATCGAAGCCGTCGCCCGGCCGATGCCCCTCCACTATCAGGAGGGCACGGGGCTCACATCGCTCGACGAATTCCTGAGGGAATTCCGACGTGCCTCCACCGGTTCGCCCGGCCTCGGCCCCGGCATCCCAATTTACGTGGACCCGATCGGCCTTCAGGAGGCTGGGCGGAGTTTGAATAACACGGTCCGCCGTCCGCCGATTCTCTCCCGCTGTTCGAGCACGTCCGGCGCGTCCTCGAACCGCTGGGCCTGGGCTGCACCGTCAAGCACGGATTCCTGATGATCACGTCGAAGGAATCGGTCGACGAGGAGCCCGACCCGTACCTCTTGTTTCGCGACGTCCTGCAATAGCCCGCTGCTACCCGAGCCCGTGAGAGCTTTCGATCCTGCGCCAAGGGATCTCGCCAGGAATCGACAGTCCTCGACAAGCTTAGGGACGGCACAACGGCGATCCAGGCTCGCTCCGCAGTCTGGTTGGATCAGGCCATCGTGTGCGGGGGCGCTGCCAGCATCAGCGGCGACCTTGTTTCGGACTTTTTCGGACTCGACTCGTCGCCGAACGACCTGGGGATCTAGTCGTCCAGGCGGAGTTCTTCAAGGGTCCGCGCATCGAGGAGATCGAGCTGGAGCTGGGCCAGTGCCTCGGCCGAGAGAGCATTGACTCGGCGTTCGACCTCAGCCGGCAACGGGCCGAACTTTTTCCCCATTATCAGCAGGGCCGCCCGCCGCATACCCTGCTCGATGCCCTGCTCGATGCCCTGTTCGATGCCGCGTTCGATGCCCTGTTCGATGCCGCGTTCGATGCCGCGTTCGATGCCCTGTTCGATGCCCTGCTTGATGCCCTGCTTGATGCCGCGTTCGTATGTGGTCTGCATGAGAGGCTTGACCTCGCGAAGCGCATCGGCCTTGCCGCGTTCATAAGTCGTTTGCATGAGAGGCTTGACCTCGCGATAGGCTTCGGTCTGCATCAGCGATTGCAGCCGTTCCTTCTGCGTCTCGTCCAGATCGGTGTACGCTTCCAGGCACTCCGTCAGCAGATACCGTCGAAAGTCATTTTCGCCCGAGCGC
>DAIDKV010000233.1 GCA_027449865.1 Planctomycetales bacterium | reverse complement strand
TTATTCTTACCAGGTCCAGGCCAGCGATCCGGCCGGAGACCCATTGACGTATTCCTTCGTCGTCCCGCCGCCATCGGGGATGACGATCGACGGCTCGGGCCTGATCACCTGGGCCACCTCCGCCGCCGACATCGCCGGCAGCCCCTACACCATCGAGGTCCAGGCCACCAACCCCGCCGGCTTGACGGCGCCGACTCCCCTCGATTATACCTTGACCGTGGTCCAGGACACCCAACCCCCGGAGGACGGGAAACGGGGACGCAGCTAGTTCTTGACGTGCAAACAACTAGCTGCGTCCCCGTTCCCCGTCCCCAAACAACTAGCTGCGTCCCCGTTCCCCGTCCCTGAGGTCAACGGACGAAACCATCATCCTGGAGGAAGAATATGCCAAGCTTTTATGAATTTGAGAACAAGTTGATATTTATACGCATTCCTGATTACCTGCAATCGGGAAGTGGAGAGCTATACTTCATCCCTTCAAGACCTCGGGGCCAAGGGCAGGAGATTGACGGCATGTCCATTAATATTTTGAAAAACAGGAAGGTTGCTGCACTGCTTCGCGAGGATTTAGAGAGACAAAAGTTTATAGACGGGATGGGCCTCCAGCGGCGTGTCGTCCGGTGCGGCGACTCGCCTTACGTAGAGAGCGGGTATGAGATCGCATCTCAGAGTATTAATGTGCATAACAAAAACATTAAGAATTACTATGAAACCATAATTCCTGTTGATCGGTTATTTGCTCAGCTGACAATCTTCGGAAGCGGCGATATGGAAGCTTTTTTGGGTGTATGCGAGGAAATTGTCACTAGTTTTCATCTTCTACCTAAGAGCGGACGAGGCAGGCCCAAGGCTAGGACCATTACGTCAAGGGTCGTCGTCCGGTCGATGCGGGCTGACAAAATGAGGGGTAAGAAGCCACAGGCCATCGGCGAGGCGGAGGAGGAGACAGAGCAAAGCTCGTCCAGGACGCGTCCTCGTCCAAGTCCGAAGGAGCATTCCACGGGAAAGCTCGTGACGACATTCCTGGAAGCGAGAATTGAGAGGGTCAAGGGAGTCTTCGGGGCCATCATCATACCCGACGAGGACACGGTTGGCGTCTGGCTTTTCCGTTTGGCTAGGCGTCGCGAAGCGATTTTGCCGTCCGGGGCATCCTGGTACGAATCAGAGGAGGAAGCGAAGACCCAAGCCCTTCAGTGGCTCGGCGTGAGTGATTTGGATTGGATCGTCCGCGAGGGAGAGCCCGATTGGGCCCAGGCCCTTCGATCGGCCAGGGAGGAAACCATAAAGAAGTACATGGATTCTAAGGACGGGAAACGGGGACGGGACGGGAAACGGGGACGCAGCTAGTTCTTGACGGGACGGGAAACGGTAGAGGACGGGGGACGGGGAAACGGGGACGCAGCTAGAATCGCTCGCGGGTCGGAATTGGTGTCAGTTCTTTTTCCCGCGGGTGGATAGGAAAAGGGGGACATACATCTTTTTTATGCGATTGGCTCGAATTTGCAGGAAGTATTCCCGCAAAAAGGATGTAAATCTCTTTCATCCCAGCTGTCCCTTTTCCCGGCCCTCGGCCATACCGTCTCGCCCAGCTACCGCGGGCCCTCAAGCGACCCCTCCACTCTCGTCCAGAACACCGACGGCACCTGGACTCGCACCTACCCCGACGGCACCATTTTGCAATTCAACGCCTCGGGACAGGAGGTCTCCGAATCCGATCGCAACGGCAACACCTTCCACTACGCCTATCTCACCAGCGGTCCGGCCGCCGGCGCCCTGGCCACCATCACCGACCCCGTCGGCCTGGTGACCACCCTCGCCTACGACTCGTCCGGTCACCTCAGTTCCATCACCGACCCGGCGGCGCGGGTGACCACGTTCACGGTCGATTCGTCGGGCGATCTCACCGCGATCGAGGACCCCAACGGAGCGCTCACGCAATACAGTTACAACGCCAACCACGAGGCGATCACCGAGACCAACCCCGATAACCACACGGCCACGGCTCAATACAACAGCTTCGGTCAGCTCACCAGCGAGACGCTCTTCGACGGCACCTCAACGACCTCGGACGGGAAACGGGGACGCAGCTAGTTCTTGACGTGCAAACAACTAGCTGCGTCCCCGTTCCCCGTCCCCAACTAGCTGCGTCACCGTTCCCCGTCCCGTCCCCGTTCCCCGTCCTCGTCCCCGTTCCCCGTCCTACTCGATGCAGGTCGTGGACGGATACTCGTCGCCCACCACAACGACCTATAGTGGCACGGCGACGGTCCTTAACGAATCCAGCAGTCCGCTGGGCGCCGGCTGGTCGGTCGCGGGCCTGGAGCAGATCACGTCGGTCAGCGGCGGGGTGATCCTCAGCCTCGGAGCAGGCGGCCAGACGCTCTGGTTCGCCTCGGGCAACTCGGGCGGCTACACCAGCCCGGCGGGCGACTTCTCCACCCTGACGGAGAGCAGCGGCTCGGGAGGCGGCTGGACCCGCGTGATGCCCGACGGGACCGAATATACGTTCAACTCGTCGGGGTACGAGACAGCGTCGATCGACCGCAACGGCCTGCACACGACCTTCTCGTACAACGGATCGAACCAGCTTACCTCGGTCGAGGACCCCTACGGTGATCTGACCACATTCACCTACAGCGGCGGCGTGCTGAGCACGATCGAGGATCCGGCCGGCCGGCTGACCACGTTCACCGTCTCGGGCGGCCATCTGACGGCGGTCGAGCAGGCCGACGGTTCGACCACATCGTATGGCTACGGCACCTCGGGCCAGCTCACCCAGGTCACGGATCCGCTCGGGCACGTCACCTCGGTCGCGTACGACGCCGCCGGCCGGGTCGGCACGATCACGACACCCAACCTGGCCACGGCCGAGTTCAGCCCTTTTGAGGAGCAGGGCTGGACCAATAGCGGCACGTCGACGAACCCGGCCGCGGCGACGCTGTTCGCCGCGGCGGAGGGCTCGTACACCGACCCGAACGGGAATACGACCTCGGTCCTGCCCGACTGGTACGGCCTGGGCACGGCCGGCGTGACCGTCGACGCCCTGGGCAACGTGACCACGTACGACGTCAATTCCAACGGACTGGTCCTCGACGCGATCGACCCGCTCAATCGACTCGACCAGTATACCTACGACGCGTACGGCAACGTCACCGGGCACGTCTTCCCCGACGGGAACAGCGAGAGCTTCGGCACGTACAACAGCTTTGCCGAGCCGTCGAGCTACACCAACGCGAACAGCGATACGACGAATTACACCTACGACAGCCACGGCAACCTCACCGTCGTCCAGGACCCGATGGGCTATCTGACGACGATGACCTACACCAGCACCGGGCGGGTTCAGTCGGTCACGGACGCCAACAACCACACGACGACCTACCAGTACGACAGCCAGGACCGGGTGACGACCGTCCTCAACGCCGACGGCACGACTCAGCAGGCGACCTACAACAGCCAGGGGGACGTCCTCTCGTCGACCGACGCGAGGGGGTACACGACGACCTACAGCTACGACGCCCTGAATCGCAAGACCGGGACGACCGACCCCCTCGGCAATCGGACAACCTACGTCTACGACTCGGGCGGCAACCTGATCGAGACCCAGGCTCCCACACCGTCCGGCCAGACGGCGCGGACGACGGATTATGCCTACGACTCGATGGACCGGCTCACCACCGTCACCGACCCGCTCGGCTACCAGACGGTCTACGGCTACGACGCGAACGGCAATAAGGTCTCGGTGACGGACCCGATGGGCCGAATCACGACAACGGTCTACGATGCGCTCAACCGCCCCGTCGTGACGATCGACCCGATGGGTGGACGGACGACGACGACCTACGACGCCGACGGCGAGGCCATCCAGGTGGTCGACCCGATGAGCCGGATCACGACGACGACCTACGACGCCCGGGGCTGGGTGGAGGCCCAGACCAATCCGCTGGGGTTCACGGCGACCTACACCTACGACAACATGGGCCACGTCATCGAGGTCAACCAGCCCGCCAGCAGCGGCGGCGGCGGGAGCAGCGGCGGCAGCACCGACCTGGCCTACAACTCCTACAATCTCGACGGGCACCTGGCCACGTCAACCGACCCCACCGGCGCCGTGACCACCTACCAGTACGACGGCGTCGGCAACAAGATCGCCGTGACCGATCCGAACGGCAACACGACCAGCTATGCATACGACTCGATGAATCGGCTGACCACGATCACCGACGCTCTTGGCGACACCACGGTCTACGGCTACAACGCCGACGGCCAGCAGACGACGGTCACCGACGGCCTGGGCCACACCACGACCACGCTCTACGACGCCAACGGCCGGGCCACGACGATGATCTCGGCGGTGGGCGGGACCACGACGATCACCTACGACGCCGCCGGTCGCGAGACCAGCCTGACCGATCCCGTCGGCAACACGACCTCGTGGGCCTACAACGCCGATGACGAGCGGACCCAGACCACCGACCCCAACGGCGCGACGGTGACGTACCTCTACAACAAGGACGGCGAGGTCACCGACACGACCGACCAGAACGGCCGGCGGACGACCTACTCGTACAACGCCGATGGCGACCGGACGGGCGAGACGTGGGTTTCGAGTTCCGGTGGTGCGGTGGACGCGATCACCTACAGCTACGATGCCGACAACGAGATGACCGGCGTGACCGATAACTATGCGACGCTGACGTTCACCTACGATTCCGGAGGCCATCTGACCTCGTCGGCGACGTCGGGCCCAGGCACCGGCCAGCCGAGTGTGACGCTCTCGTACGTCAACGACCCATCGGGCAACCCGCTCCAGGTCAGCGACAACCTGTCGAGCCAGGGGATCATCGACTATTACTACGACCCGAACGAGCGAGTCGACGGGATCGCGACGTCTTACGGTGGGACGGCCGGCCCGCAGATCGCTATCTCCTACGACTCGGGCGGCCGGATCACGTCGGAATCGCGGACGGTCGGCGGCACAGGCATCGCCGTCAATACGAGCTTCGCCTACGACGCCGCCAACCGTCAGACGACGATCACGGACCAGTCGGTCAACAGCTCGACGACGACACCGCTGGCGACCTACGTCTACGCCTACGACCAGGCCAACCGTGTGACGAGCGAGACGAATGCCGAGGGGACGGCCACGTTCACCTACGACAACGCCAACGAGCTGACCGCCGGCGGCGGCTCCCGGACCGAGTCGTACAACTACGACCTCAACGGCAATCGGACCGGGACCGGCTATTCCACGGGCACCGGGAACGAGCAGACCGCCTCGCCGGGGTATACCTATACGTATGACAATGCCGGCAACCTCATCGCCGAGACGAACACGTCCACAAGCGTGACCACAACGTTCACCTACGACTACCGCAACCGCTTGACTGGGGTGACGGTCGGTGGTACGGTGGTGGCTACTTATGCGTACGACGCGCTCAACCGCCGGATCGGGATCGACGACAACGGCGCTCAGACATGGACCGTCTACGACGGCAAGAACCCCTATGCCGATTTCAACGGCTCGGGGACGTTGACGGAGCGGTACGTCCACGGCCCCGGGGTCGTGAACGGGGCGGCCGTTGACGTACTTCTTGCACGGACCAGCGCCGGCGGCGCCACGGCCTGGTACTTGACCGACAAGCTCGGCTCCGTCCGCGACGTCGTCGGCTCGTCGGGGACCGTGCTGGACCATGTCGTCTACAACAGCTTCGGCACTATCATCAGCGAGTCGAGTCCGAGCAGCGGGGACCGGTTCAAATACGCGGGGATGGAGTACGACGCGGTCACGGGGCAATACTATGACCGGGCGCGATTCTACGATCCCTTGACGGGCCGCTTCCAGGCGCAAGATCCCAAGGGCTTTGCCGCTCATGATCCCAACCTGTACCGATACGTGGGGAACGGCCCCACGGATTCGACCGACCCGACCGGTATGGACAGTGCGGGGGCCTCGGGCGGGATGTATAGCGGCGCAACTGCCGGCATGCTCACCGCTTACTATTTCACGCAGCCATTGTTGCTTACGCCGGGCGGCCAGGGCATCGTGCTCACCGCCATGGTCGTCGGCGGACTCGCCGGTGGGGTCTTGGGCTACATGGCGGGGTCCGGATCGGACGGATTCGTGGCAGGGGCAATTTCTGGAATCGTCCCGGGGATGGTTGGTGGCCTGGCCGGTGCCGCACTCGCGCCTTCTATCTGGTGGAGCATTAGCGCAGGTGCTGGCCTCGTCACCAAGGTGATGAATAGCCCCGGTTGCTTCGCCGCGGGGACACAGGTCTTGATGGCCATCGGTGCCGCGACGGACGAACTTCATGCGAACGATCCGGGTGCACAAGTATGGGGACAGAGAGGTGGCGTGACCGAGCTCGAGGAGGCCGGGGGCGCGGCGGTTGACGTTCTGTGTGAGGTCTCCCACCGCACGAAGAGTATTGAGGATGTCGTAGTCGGCGATCTCGTCGTTTCCCGGGACTTTCGGACCCGCACCGTGAGAACCAGTAGGGTCCTCCGAACCTATCATAACGTGCTCTACCATAGGAGGCTCGTTCGTGTCCTGGGATCCGATGGCGTGATGCAGACGTTGGTCACCACCGATGGCCATCCTTTCTGGATCAACAATCATGGGTGGGTTCCGGCTGAGCATATAGTGCCTGGCGACGCATTAATTGATGAACATGATCGTGAGGCGCATGTTCATTCTACGTGGCGGGAACTTCAGGCAGATGGAATCAGTGTATATAACATCGAGATTGATGATTATCACAACTATTTTGTTTCTCAGTCTAGGCACAAGGCTGGGATTCTGGTCCATAATGGCAATTGCTTGACGGATATGCAGAAGCAGATAAACATCATGTATTCACAAATACTAAACCTTAGGGGTCAGCAGGAACAATTGAAAGCGAGGATGAGTCAGCTCGCGGATGAGACTTCAGCGCTGGCATTGGATAATCCTATTACTCGCGGAAACGACGAATACATGTACGCACGTATGGATGCAATGCTTGAGGCGTCCTATGCCCTGGCCGAGGAAATCGAAGAGATGTGGTATTGGATTGATAATATTCTCCCTGGGTGATATATTATGTGGAGTTCGCTTGTGTCCGGTCCGACTTACACCCGCGAGGTCGAGCCTGATGACATACAGACCTTTTGTGCAGGCACCAGGATCGCCGCCATCCCGCCGCTCTTTGCCGACAGTCTTCACACGGGGAAGTCTGGGCTGCGTTCCTTGCGGTCCCAAACGCTGGTTGGTGTGAGCGGTGACACTCACTCGGAGGGCGGGATGATGGAGAAAAGCAGGGCTATCCGTCGAGATGGTGGCACAGCACGGGTGATGCCCTGGCAGAATTGATGACTATACGGTAGATCATCCGATGAACCAGCGTGTACTTGAGACATCGCCGGCTAGCCTAAAGCTCGGTTTACTCTTGGATCGGGCTTGGTCGACGGGCGCTCAACGGCATGTCCACACGGAATCCAATCGCGAGGCGATCAAGATGAATATTATGAAGATTTTCAAGTTTATCGACACAACCGTGTTTCGCGATACGGAAGCCGCCTTCTTAGGTGCTGATGCAACTGAAATCAGCAACACAACTGCGTTCGAGATCAAGGGAAACGGCGAATTCGATCGTGTTTTCTTTGACGCGATGTTGCGAATCGCGTTTAATGCAAAGGAGGCGTCAGATCGGGGAAAGGCCTGGGTCAAGCTGGCATTTGTTAGTGAATCAGAAAACCTGCGAAAGCTATTGACTCCGTCCGCGAGGTGTGCTTTGGCCGACTACTTCCGGCTCGACCCTGGAGCACTGGATGATGTTGGTATTAATAGGTGGTTAGACGGTATTAGTTCCATGGTTGGCATATGCCGCACGCATGCTTTGGTTCGACAATCCCTTCGGCGTCGACTTGAGATGCAAGGTGCCGAGGATTTGGCAGTAATGTCTCGCTCCCCCGAATTGGCTCTTGAGTTTTTATCTCACGTGAATCCCATGCGGCGGACAGCGGCGATTAAGGCACTTGCGGCTTCGATGTGCGAGCCTTCCCTCTTGGCCAGCGCTCTCGCTGCCAGGGTCCTTGAAGACAAAAACGCTGCAGTCAGAATTGCGGCATTAAGGAATTATATCAGTGTTAATAGAAAAGCACCACAGCCTGACGCCCTGCCATTTCTAGCGAACATTGTGCTTGACGAATCCGCCCCTATCGAGTTGCGAGATCTCTCCTATGAGGGCCTCTTCGAGATTTCTGCTGCCCCAGTCACGGAGTGGCCAATTACGAGAGCATGTTGCGGACGTTTTGAGTTTCCCAGAGATGTTGATTGGGAATTTGTCACACGTTGTCATCAGCAGGCGGGGCGGGGAAACGGGGGAAACGGGGACGACGGTGGAAACGGAGACGCAGTGCGCCGTGAAAAGGTGTAGAGCAGAGGACGTGGAAACGGGGACGCCGACCCATCTGTGTCCTGGGGAAGGCCGTCGTCGCTGGCGATAGGAGACCGGCTGGAATAGGCCGGCCCACGAGCGATCGGACCCAGCGAGTCCGCCAGGATAACCGCGGTCGGCAGCCGTTCCCCGGCAGGATCCGAAGAGTCGCAAACCAATGGGCCGGTCGGATTGCACGCGGAACAAACAGATCATGCTGATATCTGTGGTGATGCCAGTCCATAACGGCAGGGACACGCTCGGGCGTGCCGTCCGGTCCCTTCGCGAACAGGCTCACCCGGACTGGGAACTCATCGCCGTCGACGACGGGTCCACCGACGGCAGCCATGAGCAACTCGTCCAGTGGTCCCGGCAGGACGGCCGGATTCGCGTTCTCCGCTCTGATGAGAGCCGCGGCCCTGCCGCCGCGCGGAACCGGGCCTTACGCCATGCTCGTGGAAGTATGGTCAGCTACCTGGACTGCGATGACGAGTACTATGCCGACTTCCTTCGGACCGTGGATCGTTTCCACGGCGAGGGCAGCGTGCAGATATTTGGTTACGACGTCAAGGATGACGACCATCCTGAGAGGCCCGTCCGAGCCTGGGACCCGAGCCGATACAAGAACATCCTGTTCGGCGGCAACCTGGCCGTGCCCATGGGTGTCGCCCACCGTCTCGACCTGGCCGCCGAGGTCGGCGGCTTCGATGAGGAGTTGTGGGCCCTCGAGGACTGGGATCTCTGGAGGCGGATGGCGCGCACGGGGGCGGAGTTCCTGTTCCTGCCATTCAAGAGCGGGCTCTACCACGTCCGGACGGGGAGCCGGAGCCGGAGCCCGCGCCTGACCCAGAAACAAAGGATCGCCTTTCAATCGCGGCTGGAGACCGGCGAGGCGCTCTATCGAGCTCCCACGCAGCCCGCTCGTAGCATCAAGAGAGTCCTGGTGTTGACCTCGTTCTTCCCCTTCCTCGCGCCGAGTTCGGCGGCCCGGGAGTTCGCCGGTGCGGTCCATCTCCTGAGCCGGATGGGTTTCGAGTGCCAGGGATTCTGCCCGTCGAAGTGGGAAGCGGGAGGCGAAGAGGAGTTTGAAGCGGCCCTCGCGGGCGCGGGCCTGCCGTTCAGCGCCCAGGACACCAGGTTGGGTCCCCACGCCGCGCGGATGATCTACACGCGCGTCGGCCGGATCCCGGTCTCGGTCCTCCGCACGGCTTCGGTCCAACCGGCGGAATACCAGGATGACGAAGCCGGGTCTTTCCTGGATTACTTCGAACGATTCCTCCTCACTTTCCGGCCCGACGCGATGATCGCCCTCAACCCCGGGCCCCAGCCGGATTCCGTGTTCGACCTGGCATTCCATGTGGGCAAGAGCATCGACATCCCCACCGTGCTATGGCTCGGTGAGGAATCGGCGATCAACCTCACAGTGATGCAGAATGTCGATCACTGCGTAGTCCACTCGGAGTCCCTGCGGCGCCGCTTCTGGGATGCCAGCGGACTCGTCTGCAAGGTACTGCCTCATGCGTTCGATTGGGACGGAGACCCCGTCGCGCACCGGGAGTCCAGGCTCGTGACCGTCCTCGCCCGGGATTCGGCCGGAGAGTCCCGGGTCGCCGCCAAATTGCTGGAGAAGTTGAGGCGTGTTCGCCCGGATATCCCCGTCATGGCCATGACCCAGGATGGGAGGCCCCATCCATTCCCGTCCGCCTGGTCCCGGGCGGACGGGATCGGCGCGGGTCGCCATGGGCCGGCCCTGTCCCCCGATCCAGTCGTTTCGGATACCAGGATCCTGGTCATCCCATCTCTTGGGCATGGTCTCTTCGACCGATCGGTTGCCGAGTCGATGCTCCATGGGATTCCCGTCCTGGTGAGCCGCCGCGGCACGCTACCCGAGACCGTCGGCGCAGCCGGGTTGGTGCTCGATCTCCCCGCATGCTACCAGCCCGATTTGCCCCTGGTCCCTCGGGCCGACGATATATCCCCCTGGGTGGATGCGATCGCGCGACTCTGGGATGATCCATCTCTCTACCTGGAGGTCAGCGACCGTTGCGCCGCCCATGCGCAACGCTGGCACCCCAGCCGAGCG
This sequence comes from Planctomycetales bacterium, assembly GCA_027449865.1. GTDB lineage: Bacteria > Planctomycetota > Planctomycetia > Isosphaerales > Isosphaeraceae > JAKAUH01. The sequence continues at coordinate 9,439 of DAIDKV010000233.1, read as the reverse complement.
GGCCCCAGTTACGAGGAGTTCTTCAGGCACCTATGCCCCCAGCCGGGCCCGCCGCTGCTACCGAGGTGGTCGGATGACTGGGTACGTCGCCTCGAATTGCCCGAAGGAGGGGGGCGTGAATGACAGCTCCCCTGGGAACGAACGGAACGAATGGGGACATCCCTAAAACGGAACGAATGGGGACATCCCTAAATCACCTTGGCGATTGAGCGGTCTGGGGGATTCCCGGGCCCTCCCGGCCGATCCCGGCCCGGCCCCGGCGGGATCGGTCCGTCGTCCGGCTTCGTTGCGGCCCGGTCGGCCCGCCGGGCCCGCGGACCGGGGCACGGGCCGGCCGATTGGGAGCCCCCGGCGATGTCCGTCCGACCCGATTCCCATCGAGGAGATCCCTCATGAGCGACGACGCGAGGCCGGAATCCCGGACCCGGGTCTTCAGCTACGATCGTCACGGGCGATTGCTCGGCTCCGAGGAATTGACCGACGAGGAGCTCGCGGCGCTCCGCCAGCGGCTGTCCCGGGACGCCGGGACGACGCCGGGCCGCCCCGGAGGCCCCGCCGGGTCGTTCACCCTGGATTCCACAGACCACGTCACGAGCTACATCGATGGAGTGGACGACCGGCCCCGGCCGCGGACGCGCTTCGAGCACGACCCGGCCGCCCGGGTCTTCCGGCTGACGACGGCGGATGGCACCGTCGAGGTCTTCCGCGACAACCCGACCCGGTATCTCTGCGTCGAGCCCGACCCGGAAAGCGGCGAGATGCGGCCGATGATGAAGCGCGGCCGGCCGGTCTACCTGTACCTCTGCCGCGAGGAGCGCGAGTCGCGATGAACGACCGGGGTGGCTCACTCGATCTCGAAGGTGGCGCCGCCGGGATCGCGCGGGACGAGCCGCTGTTGCGAGCCATCTACCAGCAGGTCGAGGTCCTCGAGCACGATGACGCCGACCAAGGCGGTCTCGCGGCGGGGCTCGCTGATCGCCTTGAAGGTCCCGTGGCGGCCGAGGAGCTCGACGAAGACCCCCTCCGCCTCGCGGCGGCGGGCGCGGCGACCGTCGGCGTAGCGGACCTTGACCGGATCGCCGAGCGGCAGCCCCAGGCGCTTCACGACGGCCTCGGGGAGCACGAGCTTCGTGGCCCCGGAATCGACCAGGCCCTCGATCTTCTCCCGGCGAACCTGGTCGGGTGGCATCAGGCCACGGCGCACCATCTCCAGGTCTCCGTTGTTGGCCAGGTCGAGCTCGACGCGGAACCGCCCCATGCCGCCGCCTCCCGAGGTCTGCATGGCACCGCTCCTTCCCGATGAGGCTATCGGATGAACACCGTCGATCCGTAAAGGATATCGGCTCCCCCGGCCCCGGGAGAAGGGGGACGAAGGGCATCCTTCGATCCCTCGATCTCAACGGACGACTCAGGAGCGCCACGATCACCGGCGGAGCAAGTCGCCATGTCCCACGATGTCAAGTTGGTGAGTTGCACCCGCGCTACGAATGGGCCGGACGATGAACCTGATCTCCAAGGTGCGCGTGATGTGGGAGGGGGACTTCCAGGGGCTCCACTCGCTGGCGCTGGTCAACCGGGCGATTTGTCGGGAACTATTCGCGCGGGGTCATGACGTCGGAATGATCCCCGACGCGGCCGGCCCGGGGGGCGGGATCGGCCCGGAGGTGGCGCCGGATCCGCCGTCGGCGGCGCGGCCGGATCGCCGGCCGGAGGGCGGGCTGCCGCAGGTGCACGTGCGACACCGATGGCCGCCTCGGCCCGAGCCCCCGACGTCCGGACGATGGGTGCTGATGCAGCCCTGGGAGTACGGCAGCCTGCCCAGGGCCTGGCTGCCCATGCTCCGGCGCGTCGACGAGGTCTGGGCCTGCAGCCGTTCCGTCCGGGACGCCTTTCTCGAGGCGGGTGTCGCCCCCGAGCGGGTCCATGTCGTGCCGCTAGGCATCGATCCGACGGTCTTCCATACCGGCACGCCGCCCTCGCCCCTCCCGCCCGGGCCGGGCGTCCGGTTCCTGTTCGTCGGCAGGACGATCTTCCGCAAGGGGATCGACGTGCTGCTGACCGCCTACAGCCGGGCCTTCCGGCCGTCCGACGGGGTCGGGCTGGTGATCAAGGACATGGGCTCGCAGACCTTCTACCGCGGCCAGACGGCCGAGGCCAGAGTGCTCGCGCTGCGCGAGCGCGGGTATCCGGTCGAGTACATCGACCGCGATCTGTCTCCAGCGGACCTGGCCGGCCTGTACGCGGCCTGTGATGCCCTGGTGCTCCCGTTCCGGGGCGAGGGATTCGCCTTGCCGGTGGTCGAGGCGATGGCCTGCGGCCTGCCCGTCATCGTGACCGGGGCCGGTCCGGTGCGGGATTACGCCACCGAGGAGACGGCCTTCCTGATCCCCGCGCGGAGGGCCCAGTTCGCGGAGTGCCGCGTCGGCGACCTCGAGACGATCGATCGGCCCTGGCTCTTCGAGCCGGATGTCGACGCCCTGGTCGACCATCTTCGCTGCGTGGCGAGCGACCCGGCCGCGGCCCGGGCCAGGGGGACGGCGGCGAGCCGATGGATTCACGAGCACTTCACCTGGGCTCGCGCCGCGGATGCCGTCGAGGCGAGGTTGTCTCGGCTGGTCGAGGGGGAAGGGCACAAACCGGGAGGGAGGGCGCCCGACCGGGCCGGCCCCGACGATGGGACGTCAGGACCGGCACCGCTGATGGTCGTCCCCGGCCCGAGCCGAAATCACCATCAAAATCGGGTTGCCCCGCGCGGCCGGGCCCGGGTCAGCCTGACGATGATCGTCCGCGACGAGGAGAAGAACCTACCACACTGTTTGGGATCGGTCCGCGGGATCTTCGACGAGATCATCGTCGTGGACACCGGCAGCGTGGACCGGACCCGCGCGATTGCCCGCGAGCATGGGGCCCGCGTGTTCGACTTCGTCTGGGTCGACGACTTTGCGGCGGCGCGCAACGCGGCGCTGGCGCGGGCCAGGGGCGATTATGCGTTCTGGCTCGATGCCGATGATGTGATCGAGCCCGATCAGCGGGCGGCGCTCGTCGCGCTGCTGGAAGGGCTCCCTTCGCTCGGCCGACGAACGGGGCCGACCGGCCCGGCCGAGCCGTCGGCCTACGTCGTCCGATGCGCCTGCGACCCGGGCACCGACGGCAGCGGCGGACACACCGTGGTCGACCATATCCGCCTGTTCCCAGTGCGCGAGTCGATCCGCTGGACCTATCGCGTCCACGAGCAGATCCTGCCCGCCCTCCGGCGGGCCGGGGTCGCGGTCCGCTGGACCGATCTGACCGTCCGGCACACCGGCTATTCCGACACAGCCGTCCGCGCCCGCAAGCTCGATCGCGACGCCCGCATCCTCGGCGAGGAGCTGCACGATCGGCCTGACGATCCGTTCGTCCTGTTCAACCTGGGGAGCATCGCCATCGAGCGACGAGACTGGCGCCAGGCGATCGCGATGCTGCGCCGGAGCCTCGCCGGGTCGGCACCGACCGACTCGATCACGCGGAAACTTTATGCCCTGATCGCCCGGTCTCACCAGATGCTCGGCGAGCCGGGCGAGGCGCTGGCGACGTGTGCCGCCGGGCTGGAGCTGGATCCCGACGACGCCGAGTTGCTGTTCCGCTCGGCGGTCGTCCGACGCCGGACGGGCGACGCCGAGGGTGCCCGGCGGTGCTGGGAGCGGATTCTCACCCTCCGCCGGCCCGACAAGTTCGCCAGCATCGACCAGGGGATCTACGGCCACCTGACCCGCCGCAACCTGGCGGCCCTGGCCGCCGAGCGGGGCGATCGGGAGGAAGAGGCACGGCACTGGCGGGCCGTGCTCGCCGAGTGCCCCGGCGACCCCGAGGCCATCGCCCGGCTCCGGCCGCCCGCCTTCGAGGAGGCGGCGCGATGAGGCCCGGCCGGCTCCTGTTCGCCTCGATCCACTGCTACCTCGACCCCTCCAGCGGCGCCGCCCTGGCGACCCGCGAGCTGCTCGAGTCGCTCGCCGCCCGCGGCTGGGACTGCCGCGCCCTGACCTGCGGCCTCCTCGACTATCACCGCGAGACGCCCGTCGACGAACTGCTGAAGGTCGTCGGGATCGAGGACTCGGCGCGTCGGATGCGGGCCGCGCTCGGGCCCGGCGATGGGACCGAGGTGGTGGATCTGACCCTGGAAGGGGTCCGGGCCACGGTGATGCCGACATCCTCCAGCCGGGCCGTCCACGCGCCCGACCGTCGCGAGGGCGAGGCGTTCCTCGGCCTGGCCCGGCGGGTGCTCGACCGGTTCCGGCCCGACGCGATGTTGACCTATGGCGGGCATCCGGTGAGCCTGGAGCTGATGCGGATGGCCCGCGCCGGCGGGACGCCGGTGGTCTTCCACCTGCACAACTTCGGCTACGAAGATCGCCGGGCGTTCGCCGACGCCGCAGCGGTGCTGTTCCCGTCGGAATACTCGCGGCGCGACCACGAGCGCCGGCTCGGGCTCGGCGGGACGGTCCTCCCGTATCCGATCCGGCTCGATCGCGTGATCGCCGACGACCCGGAGCCGAGGTATGTCACGTTCGTCAACCCGCAGCCGGAGAAGGGGGTGGGCGTGTTCGCCCGGATCGCGCTGGAGCTGGGCCATCGCCGACCCGAAATCCCGATGCTGGTGGTCGAGGGGCGAGGGACGGCGGACGGGCTCGCGGGCGTCCCGGTGGACCTGTCGGGGCTGGAGAACCTGCACCGAATGGCCAACACGCCCGACCCACGCGACTTCTACCGGGTGAGCCGGGCGGTGCTGATGCCGTCGCTGTGGCGGGAGTCGCTGGGGCGGGTGGCGGTGGAGGCGATGGCCAACGGCCTGCCTGTGCTCGCCAGCGATCGCGGGGCGCTGCCCGAGACGCTGGGCGATGCTGGGTTCGTCCTGACCATCCCCGGGCGGTACGCGCCGACGCGGCCGGAAGTACCGACGCCCAACGAGGTGGCGCCCTGGGTGGCGATCCTCGAAAAGCTCTGGGACGACCCGGAGTTCGAGGCACGGCATCGGGACCTCGCCCGGGCCGAGGCGAGTCGATGGGACGCCGACCGGCTGGTCGGGAGCTACGAAGAATTTTTCTCGTCCTTGGGGCGTGGGTCGTGATGTCATCCCACTGATCCAGCGGCCGGTCGGACTCGCTGGCCGGGGTCGTGAACGAGTTCCGACCGCCGGTTGTCGCGTCGGTGAAGAGGGAGTCGTCGGGGTGGAAACCTGAAGGCATGGGCTGCCGAACGGATCCACGTCAACACATCATGTATGAAACCTCTTCTGAAACAATTGATCTAATATCGTATCATCTTGAAGCTTCCATGCAAAAATTCGATCTCTTCATTTTTTCTGATCACGCGTTTTTTCGAGAGTCGTAAATCTCGACGGACTTTGACTTTGCTCGTGGAAGCAGCGAACGTCTGGGAAAAATTGCAAAGAATCGTGAGGGGTTTTTGGTCGGTTTTACGGAATAGATGGTAGGAAGAGCGGATTTTCGATTCTCCACGACGATAACTCCGCGGTCCGAGGAAAACGGGCCGCGGTTTTGATCGCGTGGGGATGACGGTTCGACGTCCGCAGCTCGGGACCTATCGGTTTTCATCGCCTTTCCCTCGAACTTCTTCCGATCGCGAGTTGCATCCTGGAGTGGGGCCGTCGCCGCCGCCATCGGGCAGGTAGCTCGATCTGGCCAAGGGCTCGCGTTCGCCGTCCGTTCGCACCTGGGATGATCGTTCCGTCGACCGCAAGGGAAGCACCATGAGCCATCGCCGCGCCACTCGCCGCACGCGTCCCGAGTTGAAGCTGCACGTCGAGCCGCTCGAAGCCCGATGGCTTCTGAACGCCGACGGACGACGTCCCCGGCCCCAGCAGTCGACGGTCCCCATGGCGATCGAGTCGCTGCTCGAAGTCCGTACAGACGCCCCGGCCTTTGCTCGGGAACTGGCCGCCCACCCCGGTAAGGCGGCCGACCTCGGGCTCGGCGCCCTGGCGGGGGCGCTTCGTCGGCACGAGGGATTCGCCGTCCGGCACGGGTGGGCCGCGGAGCTGACCCACGTCCTCGACGCGCACCCGCATTACGCCAAGGCCCACCATCTGACCGGTCTGACGTCCCACCTCGACACGCACGCCACGGGGCCGATCGCGCCGGTTCCCCCCGCCGCGCCGGTCCAGGTCACCCCAACCGCGACCACGACCACGCCAGGGGCCGCTCCGCCGAGGCCGACGCCACCCGCTCCGCCGATCGTCGCGCAGGATCCCCAGTCGGTCGCCGTCGGGGGCTATCTCGACGTGACCCTGCCGAACCTCGGCCTGGGCAGCGCCGGGCTAACCTACACGATCACACCCCAGCCGCTCCCGGCGAACATGACGTTCAACCGAGGGACCGGCGAATTGACCTTCGCTCCCGCTCCCGGGCAGGCCGGGACGTATGATTTCTCGGTCGCGATCAGCGGCGGGACTCGGCCCGGCACGGTCGTCGTCCCGGTGACCGTGTCCGATCCGCCGGTCCCCTCGACCGAGATCTCCGGCCAGGTGATCGGCGCTCAGGGCCAACCGCTGGCCGACATGCCGGTCTCGATCGGGACGGCGACCGCCGTCACGAACGCCGAGGGGGACTTCACGCTTGGTAGCATCCCGGCGAATCCGGGCCCGATCAGCGCGGGCGGGTCGGTGGCCCAGTCCGAGAACCGTCTGCCGCTAACGGCTCCGGTGCCGCAATTGCTCGGCCACTCGATCTACATGGGCCGGAACAATACCCTGCCGAAGCCCCTGATCCTCCCCACGGTAAACTGGTCCAGTCCGTCGAGCTTCCAGCAGTCGAGCGCCTCGGAGCCCGTGAACGTCACCAACCCGGCCATCCCTGGGCTCGGCATCGAAATCCCGGCAAATCCGGCCCCAGGCGCCGCGCCGGCTCACGGGACGATTCAGGTGGCCGAACTGCCGGCCTCGCTGGCCGCCCAGCATATGCCTCCGGGTGTTAGCGCGGATATCTACCTGTACCGGGTCACCGGCAAGAACCTGACCCAGCCGGTCCATGTCAGCCTTCCCGGCGGCCCCGGGCTCAAGGCGGGCACGACCTTCAACCTGGTGACCTTCAACCCGGTGACCGGCGGTCACGAGATCCTCACACCGATGGTCGTGTCGAGCAACGGGGCGTCCATGATCTCTGCTGGCGTAATCACCCTTGGGCCCGCCGGTCCAGCGCGTTCCTCGAAGTCATCCACGGGGATTCACCCCGACCTGGCACCCGGCACAAGCACACCAGGATCCACAGTTCGGTCAAGCGCCCAGTTCTCCCGCTGCTTCTACCAGGCCCCGGCCGCTCCCGATCCGAACCCGGTCACCACATGCATTCCCTGCCAGATCGCTGCTGCCGCCGCAGCGCTTGCCGCCAGTGGTGGTGGCCAGGGGATCTCGACTGGCCCTCACTTGACGAGCATCTCGCCGCAAAAGGCAGCCTCCGGGTCGGGGTCGTCCGGCTCCAGCTCCGGCGGCTACTCCGGGTCGGGGTCGTCCGGCTCCAGCTCCGGCGGCTCGGGCGGCCCTTCCTATGGTCCGATTCTGCAGTCCAATGGTGGCCTGGTCACCGGCGAATACTTCCTCAACCACCAGCTCGCCAGTTACCAGGCGCAGGGGCAGTCGATCGGGATCGACTTGCAGTACAGCTCGGCGCAGGCCGATCCGAATCCCGTCGTTCAGTACGAGTTTACAACTCCGCCCGCCGGTGATTCGGGTTACATCACCGGAATCACTGCTCAGGTCGAGCTAGCTGGCGTCTCGCAGGGAACCGGGACGACCTACCTAACGCCCAACGGCCTGCAAGCTGGCGAGACCTACAACGTCCCGATGCAGGTCGACGCCAGCCAACTCGCCACCGGCGTCTACACCTACACGATGAAGGTCACCGAGAGCTTCAAGCTCCCGGTCAATGACGGCGACCAGAATAGCGAGTCCGGTGGGACCGAGAACGGTCCTGGTGATTCCGACTATTACTACACTTCCATCACCAGCACGACCACCGGATCGGTGACGGTCATCAACGCGGCGCAGGACCCGCTCGGGGCCGGCTGGAGCATCGGGGGCCTGCAGCACCTCTCGCAGGTCGCTCCCAATGGCCCGGTGCTGATCACCGCCGGTCAGCAGGGGACCGAGCGATACAGTCCGGTCTACCAGGATGGGCAGACGATGGTCCAGGATCTTGGGCTGGCCACGAGCACCAGTTCCGCGCAGGTCCTGGCCAACGACAGCTCGGCCGGCTTTGCCGCTCTGAATAGTTCCCCTGTCGATGCCGGCGTGTTAGGGACGGTCTCGGGCGATTTCAACGGCGACGGCAAGCCCGACATGGCCGTTCTCTCGGGCTCGACCCTGGCGATCCAGCTCAACAACGGCGCCGGGGGTTTCGTCGCCGGCCAGAGTTACGCCATTCCCGCGGGGTACGAGGCCAAGGCCCTCGCCGTGGGCAACTTCTCCGGCCATGCCAATGGGGTGCTGGATCTTGCCGTCCTGCTGGCCTCGACCAGCACGAACGCCTATTCGGTGGCCGAGTACACCGGCAACGGAGACGGCACCTTCGCTTCCCCCGTGATCTCGGCTGCCGGCAACGGCGTCTCCTCCAGCACCAACGCCGACACCATGGTCGCGGCCGACTTCAACGGCGACGGGCTGACCGACCTGTCCTTCAACACCGACGACGGCAAGGCCGATATCATGCTCGCCACCGGCGGCGGCTCCTTCGGCGCCGCCACCGCCCTATCCCTGCCGGCGGGCCACTCGGCCATCGGCGTCACCACGACCGGTATCGTCGCCAGCGGGTCGGTCGCCCTGGTCGTCGAGGCCGCGAACGCCAACATCAATGAGAACGGCAACCCGACCGTGGCGCTCGACTCGTTCACGGTCGACAATTCGGGGGGCTTTGCATACGCATCGACCTACCAGACCTCCGGCCACGCCGACCAGGGAATACTCGGCCTGGTCGCCGGCGACTTCCAGGGAGAGGGCCTTGAAGTCGCCGTGCCAGTCGACGGCGACACCACGGCCTACCTCGATATCGTGCCTCTGGCTTCCTCGGGCGACTGGGGTCAGGGCGTCCTCCACGCCATGGGCTACTACGATCCCTACGGCCCTCCGCCGGGGCCCGCGGGCAACATCGTCGCGGCCGATCTCAACGGCACGGGCAAGGAGAGCATCGCCGTCATGAACGCCTACGCCGGAGAACTCGAGGTGCTGGTACCAGATCCGGCCAGCGATCAATTCCTGCCAGTCGAGGCCGTCGCGATCGGCACCTCGGGCGGGGCCGTCGGCATGATCGCGGCGGCACCCTTCATGGGAACTCCGGCCCAGCCGGAGTATCGACCGCCCGCCGATACCCCGGCCACTCTCCTGCACAACAGCAACGGCACCTGGACCCTCTCCGAACCCGACGGCACGACCGTCCAGTTCAACGCATCGGGC
>DAIDKV010000232.1 GCA_027449865.1 Planctomycetales bacterium | reverse complement strand
CGGAGCGACAGCGGACGGAGCGGCCGGAGCCGACTTCACGGGCACGTGGCCCTGAGCGGTCGGAACAGCCTTGGCCGGAGCCGCTGGGGCCTGGGCCGTCGGCATGGTCTTGGCGGGCGCCTGAGGAGCCGGCATGGTCTTGGCCGGCGCCTGCGGAGCCGGCATCGCCTTGTGAGGCGCCTGCGGGGCGGGCATGGTCTTGGCCGGAGCCTGGGCGGTAGGGGTCTGCTTCGAAGGAGCCTGCGCCGAGGCTGTGGCCGCAAGGCAAACGCTCAGGACCGCAGCCGCACCGGTCGTACGCTTCCAGTTCATTGATGTTCTCCTCGTGGTGTGATCGCGGACGAAACCAACAGCTCGAGTTCGCCACGCAGATTGCGAGCCCGATGTGGTTCAAGTATACAAGACAACGTCTGCGTGTTCTGGGAATTCTGCGAGATTCCAGTAGATTACAAGGACATTTCTTTTTGGTCCAGTCATTCGGGGCGTGTCGTGGGCACATCTGGGCCGGATGTAACGACCAGGACAGGTTTCCGATGAGAGCGAGGCGCCGCGTCTGCTTCGAGGCGTGACTTGAGGGGGGCGAATGGCTCGAAGTATAAGGAAGGGAATGAGGGTGTGGGGATTGGTCGGAACCGCGGACAACGATGGTCGGGGTACGAGCATGTGTGAGGAACCCGGCCGTGGTCGTCGATCTGGGATCGAACGCGGGATGGCGGCCTGGCTGTCTGTCTGGCTGGCGATGAGCTTCGCGTCGGTGGGGCTCGGCCAGGAGCGACGGTCGGACGATCGAGGGTCGAGCGATTCTCCCTCGGCCTCGCGACGAATTCCGGAGGCGCTTCGGTTCGCGCATGGATTGCTTCGGCAGCGGAATTACGCTCTGGCGGCCGAGGAGTACGAGCGGTTCCTGGCGACCAGGCCCAGGGGGGTGGATCGGCTCGATGCCCTCTTCGGCCTGGCGAACGCCCGGCTCGATCAGGGGCGATATGCCGAGTCGCTGAGCGAATTCCGCGGGTTTCTGGAGGTGGCCGCGGGTGATCCCCGGTCGCGGACCGCTCGATACCGGGTGGGCGAGCTCTCGTACCTCACGGGTGACCTTCCTGGTGCACGTCGGGCGCTGGAGACGTTCACGGCGGATCGGGCGCCGCATCCGGCTTTGGAGACAGCGTGGACCTATCTGGGCGATGTCTGCTTCGCTCTGAACGACATGCCGGCCGCGCGATCGGCCTACGAGCGATCGCTGGCCGATTTCCCGCGAGGGCGGCTAGCGGATCGGGCGCGGTATGGTCTGGCGCGGACGCTTTTGGCGGTGGGCGATCGCGAGGCGGCCCTTGGGCTCTTTCGTGGGCTCTCCTTGCGCGGCGGGACAGAGTGGCGCGATCGCGCCTGGCTCCAGATTGGGACGATTGAGCTGGATCGCGACCGTCCAGCGGAGGCTGTCGAGGCCTTCACGAATCTGGAGAAGATCGTCCCGGAAAGCCCGCTTCGATCGGAGGCCCGGCTTCGGCGTGCCCGGGCGCTGGGGCGGCTCGGCCGGTTGGATGAGGCTGTGGCGCTGCTCGGCGAGCTGTCGGCCGGGGCGAACGGGTTGGTGAACGCTCCGGCAGCGCTCGAATTGTCGACGATCGAGCTGGGGCGAGGTCGGGCGGACCGGGCTCTCGCGGCGGTCGACTCAGCGCTTCGGCGCGATCCGAAGACTGCGCTACGGCCGGCGCTGCTGTTCCGATCGGCGGAGGCGATGCGGAAGCTAGGCCGGATGGCGGAGGCCGAGGACCGGTTTCGCGAGGTCTTCGAGACGGCCCCCGATGACCCCTGGGCCGATGACGCCCTGGCCCGCGCGGCGGGATCCGCACTCGATCGCAAGGACGCGGCCATGGCTCGCCGGCTCGCCGGCTCGTTTGCCGGGAAGTACCCGAAGAGTCCGCTTCTGGGCGAGGTCCGGTTGACGGAGGCCCGCGCCTCGGCGATGGCGGGGGATTCTCTCGCCGCGGCCAGGATTCTCGAATCGCTGGTCCGATCCCCGGCGGCTGTCCGTCCGGCGGTCTTGCAGGAAGCTCGATACGAGCTGGCGCTCGCGGATCGAGCGCTTGGTCGAACCGCGGATGCCGAGAAGTTGCTGGCCGGGCTTGCTGAGGAGAAATCCGGGGCGGTTGTCGCGGACGCCCGATTTCTGCTTGGGCAATCTCGGCTGGAAACTGGCCGATTCGCCGAGGCGATCCCGCCGCTCGAACGGTATCTCGCGGACGAGCCACAGGGGGATGTCGCCGAGTTTGCCATGGCCGACCTGGTCGCCGCGCAACTTGGAGCCGGTCATTTCGCCGAGGCCGACCGGGCGCTGCAAGCCCTCGCCAAGCGGTTTCCGAGGGGAAAATCGCTGCCAGGGGCCCGGCTTCGCCTCGCCGAGGCCGCGCTCGCCGCTCGACAGTTCGACCGCGCCGCAACTCTGTTCCGCCAGGTGGGCGATCCGGCCCTGAAGTCGCGGGCGATGGCGGGTCTTGGCCAGGCGCTGATGGCGAGCGGGCGAACGTCGGAGGCGGCCTCGGCGTTTGGCGAGGTTCTGAAGTCGTCGCCCGACGCTCCCGACGCTTCCAGAACCGCACTCGCCCAGGCTCGTGCGTTTGAGGCCGCCAATCGAACCGACGAGGCGCTTCAGGCGTACGAGGAGGCGGCCCGACGATACGCCGGTCGGGACGAGGGCCCACTCGCCGCACTCGCCGAGGCGCGATTGCTCGCGAAGCTTGGCCGGCACACCCAGGCCGTCGGCATTTATCAAAAGGTGATCGAGGACCGTCGAGGGCTTGACGTTCTGGCGAAAGCCGGCGCGACGTCCGATGCCCTGCTCTCCGAGCTGGGCTGGGAGCTTCTCGATGCGTCCCGGACCGAGGAATCCGATCGCGTCTTCGGCCGGATTTTGAAGGAGTATCCGGCGAGTCCGCACGCCATGGAGGCGCGGTTCAACCTGGCCGAATCGGCCAACCAGCGAGGCGACCTGTCCGAGGTCGTCCGCCTGCTGGCCCCGCTCGCCGACTTAACGACACCCGCGCCTGGCGAGGATCAGTTGATGCCCGCGATCCTGTATCGGTTGGGGAGGACGCAGGTACAGCGTCGCGAGTGGAAGGCCGCGGCCTCGACGCTCGACCGACTGCTCTCCAGCGATCGTGAGAATCCGTATAGTCGCGAGGCACGATTTCTTCGCGCGGAGACCGCCCTGCAACTCGGCGATCCGGCCGCGGCCGAGGCGGGTTTCGCCGGACTTCTGGCCAGTCCCGCAAGACCCGACGACCCGCCGAATCTCCGTCGGTCGGCCCGGATCGAACAGGTCCGATGCTGGGCGGCCCTGAAGCGGTGGAAGGAAATCCTGCCGGCGGTCTCGGAACTCCGCTCCGAGTTGAAGCCTGGCGATCCGTCGATCGCCGAACTGGATTACGCGCTGGGACAGGCGCAAATGGGGCAGGGTCGGATGGACGAGGCCCGAAAGACGTTCCAGTCGGTCATGGACGCCCGGCCTGTCGGCGACCTCGGCGCCCGGGCACAGTTAATGCGGGGCGAGGCGTATTTCCACGAGGGACGGTTTCGCGAGGCTCTTCGCGAGTTTCTTCAGGTGGAAATCCTGCACGACGCCCCGCGCTGGCAGGCCGCCGCGCTTCTGGAAGCGGGAAAAGTCTACGAGCGACTCGATCAATGGGCCGACGCCGCCGAAACTTATAACAGGCTGCTCGCGAGGTTCCCCAACGACGCCGAGGCCCCGGCCGCGCGGTCCCGGGCCGAGGCCGCACGCCGGAAGGTCGGTAAGGACGGCCCGAAGTCGTAGGTTGATCGCACTCTGGAAAGGAATCGAGATGACCGGCAGGAAGCGGTCGTGCGTCGGGTTGGCGAGGTTGGCTTTCGTCGCGATCGGAATTTTCGTTGCGATCGCGCCAGCCGTTCGAGCCGACGATCGGGATGGGGTCGGATCGCCGCGTGAGGCGGCGGCCATGGGATTGCATCGTGCCGGGTCGTGGCTGGTCGACTGGTACGCCCGGACCCCGCCGGCCGAGCGAGTGACCTGGGGCGGGCTGCTCGCCTGCTTCGGACTCGGCCTCGCCGTTCTGCTGGAGCGGGCCTGGAGCCTGCGGTCGACCCGAATCGTCCCGCCCGCGTTCACCGAGCGGTTTGTCGATCACCTTCACGACGGCCAGCTCGACGGAGGCCAGGCGCTCGACCATTGCGAGCGGCATCCAAGCCCCGCGGCCAGGGTGGCGCTGGCGGCCGTCCGACGATGGGGCCGACCGGCTGGCGACCTTGAGCGCGCCGTGGCGATGGCCCACCGGGTCGAGACGGAGAATCTCCGGCGGAACGTCGCGACGCTCCGTCGCGTGGCGGTCCTCGGCGCCATGCTCGGCATCCTTGGGACACTCTTCGCCCTCGGCCGGGCGCTCGAGTCGATGCCGAACGGCCCGGGAGCCGCCTGGGGCCCAGCGGTCGCCTCGGCGATCACGCCGCTGTCGACCGGCCTGATCGTCGCCACGCTGGCCCTGGTCGCGTATGACGGTGTCTCATCTCGCGTCGAGACGCTTGCCGGCGCCCTCGACCGCCTTGGAGCCGAGACCATTGAGGCGATCGCGATGGCGGCGCCTCCGGCCGCTCAGCCGATCGCCATGGCGAAATCTCCACACTTCGGCCGCGTTCGCCTGGACGAGCCGAGCCGGAAGGCGCGGGGTCGAAAGTGAGGAGGGTCAGGCCGTCGGCCATTCCTCGGCCCTGGCGGTCGGTTGGTGAGGCTTCGCGGACCACTTGCCGACCGCGGGTACCGCCTTGCCGAAAATGCTGGGCGTCTCGGCGATCACGCGACGAGCGATCGCGTCGAGGATCACCAGGATGACCAGCGGGCCGATAAGGACGCTCCCAACGCACAGGACGAAGAGGACCGCTGACACGTTTTGGTTCCCCCGGTGATCCAGGGCCAGCGAGACGAGCCAGAAGCACAGGGGCAGGATGTAACCGTAGATCAACCCGATGATCAGCATGCTCAGCAAGAGAGTTCGGGCGCGGTTGGCGCCCTCGCCAATCCAGACGCGCATCCCCGACCGATAGGCCGCCCAGACGCCCGACGCGGCCAGGATCGCCGAGACGGTGAAGCTCACCAACCCAAGGATCCCCGCCGCGACGAACCCCGCTGGCGGCTGGTCTTCCTTGTCGATCAGCCCGAAAGCAAAGATCACGAGGAACATCAACGCGATGGCCACGCCGCCGATTTTCCAGGTGCCCCAGGCGTAATGGAACCGGGCGCAAACCCTGGCGCTGGACCTGTCGGGGAGTGTCCGGGCGATCCGTCGACCGGCCCGGAAGTCGGGCCAGGCGATCGCCAGGCAGGCGACCAGCACCGCCATCGGTGGGAAGAACAACCCGCCCACCACGATCAGAGCGACAACAACCACCCATCGCCCGATCGGCGAGCCTGGCGTGTCCTTCAAGCCTGGCGCGGGAGTGGGCTGGGCGAAAATCTCCCAGACGATATCGCCATCGAGGCGGTCGTCGGTCTCGTACATCGGATCTTGCTCCGATTCTGATTCGCTGGAACGGACGGTGGAGGCTCAGGCCACCCGTTGCTCTTCGGAATCGGTGATCCACTCCGAAGGATTCGCGGCCGGTTTTCCGACCGCGGGTTCATGCAGGCCAGGCTTTCCTGGATCCAAGTCGAAAATGCGGATCGCGATGAGCTCTCGGGCCCACAGCAATCCGCCCGGGATGAGGAGGACGCATACGGCGAACAGGGGCGGTGTCCATGGCCGGGGTTGGACGGGCCCCAACTGGAAGCCTGGGAATCGTGAATCGACCCAGACACAAATCGGCAGGATGACTCCGTAGGAGAAGCCGACAAGGATCATGCCCAGCAAAAGAATCCAGGCGCGGTCGAGGTCTCCCTCGGCGAGCCGCAGGCGGGGCCTCGTCCAGTAGGCCGACCCGACGGCCCATGCCGTCAGTATCGCCGAGGCGGTCAGGCCGACCGCGGCCAGGGGCAGAATCGCGATGAGCGCCGAGGGCGGCTCTTTTCCTTCCCTGTGTGCCAGAAGGCAGAGGAAGAGAAATCCAATGGCCGTCCAGCCGATCTTCCAGGCGCCCCAGGCATACCTGAAGCGGGCGCGGATACTGGCGCCAGCCTTTTCGGGCCGTGTTCGTGAGATTCGGTGGCCGTCCCGGAAGTCGCGACGGGAGATCGCCAGGCAGACGATCAGCACCGCCAGCGGTGGGACCAACCACCAGACCACCCCGATCAGGCCGAGGAAGATAGCCGATCGTAAGAACCGACGTCTTGCCGGCCCCAATGCGGGAGCGTGGGGCTCGAAGATTTCCCAGACGAGATCACCGTCCAGTCGGTCATCCGTCTCGTACATGGGAGGTTACTCCAGGGTGGTGATGTGATCCTCGCATGATACAAGATGTCGGCATTTCTTTCGAGCCTCATCCTCCGGTGGTCGAGGATGCGAGGCGGCCCTGGCTTCGGCTAAGATGCGAACACGAAGGGAATCCGTTTGCCCCGGAGTTGCGAGGGTTCTTCGATCGTGCATGGACTCGACCTCGAGACGTTTCTGCTCCTTCTCCGCGCGGATCTTGCCGCCTGGGCGGTGCTGATTGTGGTCGGGTTTGGCCTGGCGGTGCTGGCCTGGACGAGCTGGCGGTCGCGGCGGGTTTTGCGGCGTTGCCTGGTGGTTTCGCTGGCGATTCATGCCGGACTGGTCCTGTACGGCAGCAGCGTTCCGGCCGTGCAGAAGGCGCTTCGAGGCGGGAGGCCCGAGGTCTCTGATCGGGACCACATCCGCCGGATCCGGGTCACTCCGATCGCCGGGTCGGACCAGGCTCCGCCGCTTGCCGGTCAGCCCGGCGGAGTGAAGGAGGCATCCGCCGGAACAGGTCTGGCGCTCACGGAGTCGACGCTCTCGTTGCCCGACGCGGTGATCCGTGTCGAGGCTCCTCCGGTTACCGCCTTGCGTGCGAGGGAACCTGGGCCGCCCGCGCCGCCGGTCGCGATGACCTCGGCGATGCCCCGGCCCGATCGAGGCGTCTTGCCGGTCTCGCCGGTTGGGCCTCGACCCGGGACGGAGGGGCCATCGAGCGCGGTTCCTCCCGTGCCGTCGGTCCCCTCGATTACCGATGCGGCCGAGCTCGACCGAATGACGGCCGCCGCCTTGCCGCCGTCGCCGCCCGCGCCACGGCCCGAGGAACCGCCCGCGATTGTCGGCGCGGTCGGGACACCGGGCCGTTCGCTTCGGAATGAGGTCCGGCTCCGTTCAGGACGATCGCAGGCGATGCCGTCCGCGAGCCCGCCCAGCGCCGGAATGGTCGCCTCCGCCCCGATTCCGATGGAGCACGTCACTCCGCCGCCCCGGGTCTCGAGATCGATCGGGTCGGAGCTGGCGTCGATGGGAGAGCGGCCGGCCGTTCGGACGCCGGCCGAGGTTCCGAGAGTCTATCGATCGCGCGTCGAGCCCGACCGCTCGGCCCGCGCCCGGCTTGCCGGCGCCAGTGCTGAGAGTGAGCGGGCCGTGGAGCGCGCCCTCGACTGGCTCGCCCGCCACCAGGACGACGACGGCCGATGGAATGCCGCGATCGCCCGGTATCAGGACGGTCGACCCGTTCAGGGCGACCGCGATTTTCGAGCGCATTGTCCGGTGGATCAGGTCTGTTCGGGCCCCTGCGCCTACTGGGAGGCGGATTCGGCCCTCACCGGCCTGGCTCTGCTCGCTTTTCTGGGGGCCGGTTACACGCCGACTCAGGGGCGTTACGCGGAGACCGTCGGCCACGGCCTGGACTACCTGCTTCGCCTTCAGAAATCCGATGGCGACCTGCGAGGACCGAGCGTGGTTGTGGGGATGTACGGCCACGCGATGGCGACACTGGCTCTCTGCGAGGGGTACGCGCTGACCGGCGACGTCAGGCTCCGCCAGCCGGCCGAGCGGGCGATTGGCTTCCTGGTCCGCTCGCGGGCCCGAGACGACCAGGCGTGGCGATACCAGCCTGGCGAGCCGATCGGAGATACAAGCATCCTCGGCTGGGTTGTAATGGCTCTGAAGTCCGCGCACGAGGTTGGGTTGTCTGTCCCGCGCGAGGATTCGATCCGCCAGGGAATCCTCGGCTGGCTCGACAGCGTCGCCTCGGGACCAGGACGCGGCCAGGCCAGTTATCAACCTCGCGAAAGGCCCACGCCGACAATGACGGCCGAGGCCTGGGTCTGCCGGCAGTTCCTCGACGTCGGTGGTCCAGGACCGGCCAGCGACGAGGCGGTCAGCGTCCTGCTCGATCACACGACGGACGGCGGACCGTCGAACTTCTATTACTGGTATTACGCGACCCTGGCCCTCTACCAGCACGGCGGCGAGCCCTGGTCGCGCTGGAATGACGAGAATCGCGATCGGATCGTCAAGCTCCAGCACACGACCGGACACATCGCCGGGAGCTGGGATCCCGACGGGAGCCGCTACGGCGCCAATGGCGGCCGGATTTATGGGACGGCCCTCGCGGCGCTCACACTGGAGGTTTATTACCGATACCTCCGGCTCCAGGGCGATCCTGAGCCTGGCGGTAACGTGGAACGGCCCCCCGATCTCGCCCCGCCACGAGGCGAGACCGGAGGGCCGTGATTTTTAGCTTGGAATTTGTGAAAGAATCGGATGGAAGATTCCGGATTCCAGATTCCATAAATGGAATGCTTTGTTGTCTTGAGACTTACACCTGGAATCTCGAATCCGTCATCCTGAATCGATACTTTCACAGCCTCTCGGCGCCGAGGCCGATCATTTCTCGCCGAGGGCCTTCTCGATTTCTCCGGCGACTTTTCCGGAAGTCGGCTTGTCGCCAGGCTGGAACCGGGCGATGACCTGGCCGTTCCGGTCGACGAGGAACTTGGTGAAGTTCCAGGGGATCGGGCCGGCGAACTTCGGGTTGGTCTGCTCGCCGGTGAGGTAGGCATAGAGCGGGTGGATGCCCGGCCCCTTGACCACGATCTTCGAGAAGAGCGGGAAGGTGACGCTATACCGGCTGGAGCAGAACTGCTTGATCTGGGAGTTGTTCCCCGGCTCCTGGGCGCCGAACTCGTTGGCCGGGAAGGCGAGGACCTCGAATCCCTGGTCCTTGTATTTTTCGTAGATGGCCTGAAGGTCCTTGTACTGAGGGGTGTAGCCGCACTGGCTCGCGGTGTTGACGATCAGGAGCACTTTCCCCTTGTAATGGGCGAGGTCGACTTCCTTGTCGTCGATGTCCTTGACGTGGAAGTCGAGGACGGACTTCGGCTGGCTGGCGGAATCCTGGGCCGAGACGATGGCGGCCGACGAGCCGGCGAGGACCGCGGTCAGAGCGGCGAGGCTGGCGAGGAGGATTGACCGGTCGAGCACGATGGTGGTTCCTTGTGCGTGGGAGGTCAAGGGCGGGAGAATACAGGGACGACGGGCACCGCCGGCGAGGTACGCGAGCGGCAACCGCGTCGGGGCCGCGAGATAATCTCGATTATGATGGTCCGACCGATCCGCAAAAGCAAGACATCCGGGATCACGACTTGCAGGGTCGTTCGGAATGACGCGGCGCGGGATTGAGGATGAGGAATCTCGGAGTCAACACGCTGATGTTGGAAGCGTTCACGGCCGGGGCGGAGCGGGCGCTGGTGCGAGCAGGCGCGGTGGCGCGGCGTCGGGGCGTTCAGGCGATCGAGCCGCTCGACCTGCTCGCGGCTCTCTCGCTGGAAGTCGAGAGTCGCGCGGCCGAACTGCTGGAGGAATTCGGCGTCTCCGCCGGCCGGCTGCGCGAGGCCCTCGGGCCCGACGCCTGGAACGACGAGGCGCCCGAGCCGGACGACGAGGTCGACCCGACGATGCCGAGATCGTCGTCGCTGCGGATGGTCCTCGGCGAGGCAACCAATCAGGCGCGCGGGCTGGACCGAACACGCGAGGTCGGCACCGAGCACCTTCTCGCGGGACTGATGGCCGCGCCGGGGCCGATCGCCGATTTGCTCCGCTCGGTCGGCCTGGAGCTGGCATCGGTGCGTGACCGGCTCGCGGAGGTGACAGCCGTCGACGCGGGCCCGCTTCCGATGGCCGACGACATTCCTCCGCTCGACCTCGCCGAGCCGGGCGGCGGCGTGGACCTCGGCCGCATCCTCGACGCCTCCGCCAACCGGGCACGCGAGGGCCTGCGCGTGGTCGAGGACTACGTCCGGTTCGTCCTCGACGATCCGGGTCTGACGAGGCGGCTGAAGGAGGTCCGCCACCGATTCTCTGAGGCCGAACGTGGCCTCGGCACCGAGCGGCTACTCGACTCGCGCGAGACCTTGCAGGACGTCGGCACGCACATCATGACGACCACCGAGCAGTTCCGCGAGAACCCTCGCGCGGTCCTCTCGGCGAACTTCAAGCGGATCGCCGAGGCGATGCGGTCGCTGGAGGAATACAGCAAGCTGGTGGACGTCTGGCTCGCCGGTCGGTTCGAGGTTCTGCGTTACGACATCTACACGCTCGAAAAGCTGACGATGACCGCGGCAGCCTCGCACCGGACGCTCGGCGAGGCGAGGCTGATGGTGCTGGTCGGCGGATTGCGGACGCTCGGCGACCTGACCTGGGTTGTCGAGGAGGCGATCCGGGGCGGCGCCGACGTGATCCAGTACCGCGAGAAGGGCATTCCCGATCGCGAGCTGCTGAGACGGGCACGCGAGGTCCGGATCGTAACGGCCCGCGCCCGGGTCCCGATGATCATGAACGACCGCCCCGATTTGGCCCGGCTCGCCGGCTGCGACGGGGTTCACCTTGGCCAGGAGGATGTGACGATCCGGGACGCGAGGCGGGTCGTCGGGCCGACCGCGACGATCGGCCAGTCGACCCACGACCGCGAACAGTTGGATGCGGCGGTGCTCTCGGGTGCCGGTTATCTGGGCGTCGGGCCGGTCTTCCCCAGCGCGACGAAGGAGTTCTCCGAGCCCGAGCTGGCCGGGTTGGCGTTCGTCCGGCTGGCCGCCGAGGCGACCGCCCTGCCCTGGTTCGCGATTGGCGGGATTGGCGTTGAGAATATCGACCGGGTGATCGAGGCGGGGGCGACCCGGGTGGCGGTCAGCTCGGCGGTCGTCCGCGCCGATAGCCCACGCCGGGCCGCGGCCCGGCTCAGGACGAGGCTGGAAGGCCGAGAACCTGACTGGCAGGAAGAGTCCGAGACCGACACTCGAGAAGGTCGCGGAGGATAGAACCACTTATGTGCTCTTGATTTCTATCATGGTCGCTCTGAGTTTGGGTGTGAGCGGGGCCGAGTTTCGTAGACGAGTATCCCGACGAGGCTCCCAATGAGGGCGAACAACAAATTTAAGAGAGATCGACCGACGGGGAGGTAGAATTTCTTGTTGTCCTGACGAAATAGGGTCGGATTTACGGTTTTCACTCGTCCATCGGAGAATTGCACTTTATAGTGCCCGAGCTGGACCATCTCCAACACCTTCACCGAGACATAGTACGGTGAGTCTGACTCATCGTCCATGATATCGGCATAAGATCCAGGAATTGGCTTCAAGTTTCTCTTGAGGTGCATTTGAGCAAGGATGTGACGGTTTAACGAGGGGAAATCAATCGGTGCTTCTTGGGAATGTTCTTGTAATACAGATAAAAGGATGTAACCCCAGCCAAAAATCAGAAAACCGATCCATCCTGCCCTGCACCGCCCGGTCCGATAGACAACTGCGATACCGGCGAGGAGAAGAAGAATCGTCATCGACAAAGTCATGATGGTGGCCCAGGCCGCGGAAGAGTTGAACAGCGCTGCCATTCCCACCGCGAAGACCGCCGTCACTCTCATCAAGAGACCGATGGTTGTTGAATACCGCCGCATGAAGCCCCTCGGAACAATCTGCTCGGAAAAAACTGAGTTTTCCACCCTTGCAGAAGCTTGGCCATTTTCCTGTCTCGTCACCGAGACTCGAACCCACTTTGCCATCCGAATTTCGTGGGTATGCTCGTCGAGAATGAGGCCGAGGAGTCGAATTCGCTCAAGCACCACGGCCCCTCTCTGGGAGGACGAGATGGCCATTGCGAATTATTGTGGGGGTTGTGGGGGGATGGTCGTTTCCTCGTTTTTATCTCCGTAAACCAGTGTCATTGCCTGGTCTAAGAAATACCAGCCCTGTACCGCATTCTCGGGGATTGCAACGATATTAAATGGCCATTTGAAAATCGTGGGCGCCGTCAGCGCTGGAGTGACGTTCTTCGAGTTGATCGTGCCGTTTCCTCCGCCGCCTGCAGGGCGTTGCGGGTCCCAGTTCGCATAATTGCTCGACCAGTTCACGGCAGTGTCCGGGTTACCGCCGTTGGTCAGCACAAACACGCCGATATCATCGATGGAAGCGTCATTTGCGGTCCATGAGGCCGACCCATTGTAGACGCCAATGGTCGCGCCAGGGGCGAAGGTGCCGTTTGGGGCGGGATTTGTCAAAGAGATTTTCCAGCCAGTCCCGTTTGCCCCGAAAGCAAACGCAATGCCCGAGACGAAAGTCAGCGAAGCAAGAACGAAGCCAAACCTCTTGAAGTGCGCATTGATAATCCTTTGGGTGATAGGACAAAGAACGAGTCGAGTAAGGCGGAAGCCGTTGCGGAGATTTGCATCAGAACTCGCTGTCCCTGACGAGTTCGCCCCCGTTTCGACTCCCCAACGCACGCCAGACGGAAGTCGTGATGGTTTCCTTGACCCACGCAACGTGACCATCGGCCATGAGGACGTAAACACCCTCTCCATGGTTGCTCTTCGCTGTCCACGCACCAGTCTGATGAGCCGACCCATTCAGGCAGGTGTGATTTCCGGGCGGCATGACGTGATTGTAAAGCGAGTGGCCGAAATCTCCGTGGGTCCACGGAGCGCCCACCGTTAAGGGTGACAGTGGTGCGGTTGATGTATCGAGCGTCGAGCAGAGGGTGGCGAAAAGACCGAGTTCGCTTGGGGACTGGTGGGCCTCGGCCGTCAAGAACACGGAGCGCAGAGGATCCCGCACGGCCCCAGTGTTGTATCCCCTGAGCCACTCGCTGACCGCGGCCGTGTGAGATGTTCCATCGGAAAATTCATCATATCTCACGACTTTTCCGAGGGAGAAGGCTCCGTTGTATCCGTGCGCCTGGACGCCGGATCCCTGGTTTCCCGCGTAATTGGTTCCTCCCAATGGGTTCGTGCGAACCAGCCCATCGCTCGGACAAAGATAGCTTGACAGGGAAGCAAGCAGGACAGTTTGTGGCGGAGGCAGCCTCATGTCGATGAGATTGTAAAGTGGGATTTGATCGATATAGGGCAAAATCGCCACCAGAAACGAGATACCATTTCCCCCGCCACCATAGGCCATCGGTAAACATTCGTAGGTAGTCGAGTAGGTGCTGATTCCAAGTCCGATCTGCTTGAGATTGTTCGCACAACGCGTTTGCCTGGCGGCACCCCTGCTCGAGATCGCGGCGGCTGCCGCGAGGAGCATCAAAAGAGCGATAATGGATATCACAACCAGGACTTCGATTAGGGTGAAGGCCGTGCGTGATTTCCCACGGGTCGCTTTCAAATAGGATCGGCCGCGACGCTGAAGTAACGGCAGAGCACGCATGCTTGTGATTCCTCGTCGCGGATCGGAGTTATTCATGCCCGATGATTCTTCAGTCATCTCTTCTATAGTATCTACGGCAAGGGTCTAACTGGTTGGCTCAAATCTCCCCGAAATCGGCTGAACCCGTGACATCCACCATGTTCTTCAATTCATGGCCCTTTCGCCTCTAGAACGTCGAGAAAATCTTTACAGACCGATCGGATCATCTCAATCCTGCGTTTGATTGTTGCGGGCGAAAGAAGCATAATGGAACTAATTTCCTTGAGGGTGGCCCCTCGGCGTCGCCATCTTAAGATCTCGCGAAGTGATCTGTCTTCGTGATCCAGGAGTGTTAGTATTCTCCGTACCGTGCGTCGTGTCTCACGTCTTTCGATTGGCGTGAGGGAAGTAGGTGGCGACTCCAGGACAGGATGCCAGGAATCGTCCTCCATCTCTGACAGTCGAACGATAGCTACGCGTCCGCCGCGCTTCCTCGCTCCTTGCCTTCTCCATTCCTCGCGGATGGCATCGTGGAGGTGCCATTCGAACATTTTACCCAAATCTTCCGTCATAGTGAGCCGTCGATGTTGTTTCTCAAGACATAACTTCTCCCACAATCTCGCCAGGGCGTCACAGACAGCGTCTTCGCCCGAGTAAATTGTTGTATTGAGGCCGAGACGGCGTGCGCGAACGCTTGCCTTCCTCTCATATTCGCTACCATATACATTCAGTATCCGACGAATTATCTCGCCCATATCGATGGTTTTCGGGGAATCCGGATCTGGAGTAGTCTCAAGGGTGGTATCGTCCTCTCCCCCTCCCTTTTTTTTGGATCAATAGTGTGTGAGTATATAGGATCTTGATGTGATTTCATTGCCAGCAATCCTTCAGGTGCTCCCGATGCGAAGGGTACGAGCTTTCTCGAAAGTGATCTGCTGAGCGAGCGACCGTCCAATCCAAGCAGAAGGGCTAACAAAATATTCATTGTGTGGTGGCAACCGAGATTGAAGAATCGAATTGATTTACCGCGACTCCATGGCGAAGCAATAGGGGGCGACAGGAGTTCTACTCTGTTGTATTGGTTGGAGGATTGATTGATAAGGTGGATTCCATTTGGTTCCTGGACTTACTACGCCGGCAACGAAGAAGCTCGAGTAGGTCAGGCTCTCCAGCCCGACCTTTTCGAGCGGGTCTGGCTGGAAAGCCAGCCCTGCTTAGGCACGCTATATGAATCGAACGTTATGGATGTCACAAGTTATCCTGGCACAAAGAATTCTATCGACCCACGCTTGAGCCGACAGAGCGTGATTGCCCATCTTGTCGACTTTTCGGGGTTTTTGAAATAAACCGCGAGGCTCAAGTCCCTGTCCTCCAGCGACTTCCCGCACGTATGTTGACACCTTCCGAGGGCTGGCTGGAAAGCCTGACCTACTTTCATGCCGCCGTAATAAGGTGGCGTGCCCTTAAGGCATCCATGCAAGGAACTTGGGTCCAGATGCGTTTATCCGAAACCCAATCGACCGCGAGGAAGTCTCAAGTTTGCACTTTATGTGGTCTCATTCGTCCGGCGTATGAGAGCGGTTGGGATGATAGCTACGAACCGATCGCTCAGGGATGGCATGGAGCGACGACACGCTCTTTGTTGAGTCCAGCCCCACGTCGTTCCAGAAATGGTTTGGGTAGGTGATCGTAAAAGAATCTGAAATGCCACGAAATCAGTCCCGGCAGACCCGGAGCGACTCGCGGGCGGCCTCGATCGTCCGGTCGATGTCGTCCTCGGTGTGAGCCGACGAGACGAAGGCCGCCTCAAACTGGCTGCACGGCAGGTACACGCCCCGGGCGAGCATCTCCCAGAAGAAGCGGCCGAAGAGGCGGGTGTCGCTTCGTCGGGCGTCGTCGTAATTCCGGACGGGTCCGTCGTGGAAGAAGAGCGTCAGCATGCTCCCAACGCGCTGGACGACGTGCGGGATGCCGGCGTCGGTCGCGGCGCGATCGAGTCCCTCGGCGAGCCGGGCCGAGAGAGTTTCCAGGCGGTCGTAGGGCGACTCGTCGCGGAGGATCATGAGTGTTTCGAGCCCGGCGGCCGTGGCGAGCGGGTTGCCCGAGAGCGTCCCGGCCTGGAAGATCGGCCCGGCCGGCGAGACGCGGTCCATGATCGCCGCCGACGCTCCATAGGCCGCCGCCGGCAGCCCGCCGCCGATCACCTTGCCCATCGCGGTCAGGTCGGGCGTGATCCCGTAGAGCGACTGGGCGCCGCCGTACGCGACGCGGAAGCCGGTCATCACCTCGTCGAAGACGAGCAGGGTTCCGTGTTTCTCGGTCAACTCGCGGAGATCGGCCAGGTAGCCGGGATTGGGAGGGACGAGCCCCATGTTGCCGGCGATCGGCTCCAGGAGGACCGCCGCGACCTGGCCGGGGAAGCGGTCGAGAATCGCGGCGACGGCCTTCGTGTCGTTGAACGGGCAGAGGAGCGTGTCCTGGGTGGCGCCTTCGGTAACGCCGGGGCTGTTGGGGGTTCCGAGGGTCGTCGCGGCCGATCCGGCCTGGACGAGAAGGGCGTCGATGTGGCCGTGATAGTGGCCGCTCATCTTGACGATCTTCGACCGGCCCGTCACGCCCCTAGCGACCCGGACGGCCGACATCGCGGCCTCGGTCCCTGACGAGACGAATCGGACCTTTTCGACGGAGGGCACAGCCTCGGCGACGACCTCAGCGATCTGCGCCTCGCGAACGGTCGGGGCGCCGAAGCTGGTGCCGAGAGCAAGAGCCTTCGCAATCGCAGCGTTGACCCGAGGGTTCGCGTGGCCGAGGATCATCGGGCCCCACGAGCCGATGTAATCGATGTAGGTGTGGCCGTCGATGTCGTGGAGGTAGGCGCCCTCAGCGCGCTCGATGAACGGCGGCTCGCCGCCGACGGCCCCGAACGCCCGCGCGGGGCTGTTCACGCCGCCGGGGATCACGCGGTTGGCCCTCGCGAACGCCTCGTGGCTCCGCGGTAGTTGGAAATCGGGACGAGACAGGGCGGGGGTCGTCGGTGTCATGGAAAAGCGTACTCCTGCGGGGAAGTCCAGGTATTGCAGGGCGATCGGGTCAATTCGTCCCCATCCATTCTTCCCAGCTCGAGACATCCAGCAGCCGATTGGTGAGCTCTCGAAGTCGGTCGGTACTCCCGATCAACTCGACTTCAGCCCGAATCTGGGGCGGCATCGGGCCGAACAGTTTGGTGCCGAGTTGCTCCAGGACTTCCTTTTCTCCTGCGAGCTTGCCCTCTTCGAGGATCAGTTGGTAGGTCGCGGATTCCCTCATGCCATGGAGTCCTTGCATCAAGGTTCGGAGCCTCTCCCCGGAATAGTTCAATCCTAGGAGGAAACTGGTGGCCGTTCGCAGCAAGGGAGCCTCGTCTGGGCCTGCTTCCCGCCCGATCCGCTCGTCGACCTGGCGGACGATCTCGCCGATCTCTCCCTCCGCGACCCGCGCGATCGGTGCCAGGGGGAGCGTTGCCAAATCGCCCTTCAGGAACACCTGCGGGGGCATTTCCCAGATCCTGAGGACATTGTACCGGAAGTGCAGGTATCGCGTCCCGACCGGCCATTCGTCTTCGAGGGTGCCGGTGAACGCGGGGCCATCGGCCTCAAGGCGCAGGAGGACGAAGATTGTTTGCACTGGGAGCCCGTGGCGGACCCGGGCCAGAACGCTGTATCGCAGCCCCTTCCGCGGATGTTCGGCCTTGTAGCTGGTCTCGAACTCGCTGTGGACGAGGTGCGGCGACGGGTCCGCGATTCGGAACAGCTTGTCAGCTTCGGCGGCGATCGTGGAGAGGTCGGCGTTGATGACCTCCACGTCTCTAACCGGCCGACCAAGCAGCAGCCCCATCCAGGGTTTCGGATCGCGCTCGGCCATCTCCTTGAGCGTCGTTTCGAACGGCTTGTGCGCGAGCTTCTCTTTCATCGCCTCAGCCTTCGCGGAGCCACCGGGCGACGTCGGGGGCGTGGTAGGTGAGGATCATGTCGGCGCCGGCACGCTTCATTCCGGTGAGGGTTTCCATCACGATCCGACGCTCATCGACCCAGCCCCGGGCCGCTGCGGCCTTCACCATCGCGTACTCGCCCGAGACGTTATAGGCGGCCGTCGGCACCCGGTATGTTTCCTTCACCCGGTGGAGGATGTCCAGGTACGCCAGCGCCGGCTTGACCATGACCATGTCGGCGCCCTCGGCGAGGTCGAGCGCGACCTCGCGGATGGCCTCGTCGGTGTTAGCTGGGTCCATCTGGTAGGTCCGGCGATCGCCGAAGCTGGGGGCGCTCTCGGCGGCCTCGCGGAACGGTCCGTAGTAGGCGCTCGCGTACTTCGCGGCGTAGGAGAGGATCGGGATTCGGTCGAAACCGGCGGCGTCGAGCCCACCCCGGATTGCCCGGACCATCCCGTCCATCATCCCCGACGGTGCGATCACGTCGGCCCCAGCGCGGGCGTGGCTGACCGCCTGTTCGGCGAGCAATGGGAGGGTTGCGTCGTTGTCCACGTCGATCCGCCCGCTCGCCTGGGTGAGCGGTCCACAGTGGCCGTGATCGGTGTACTCGCAGAAGCAGAGGTCGGTAATGACCAGCAGGCCAGGTGCGGCCTTCCGGGATTCGGCGATCGCCTGCTGAACGATCCCGTCGTCGCGGAGTGCCGCTGAGCCGTGCTCGTCCTTATGTTCGGGGATACCGAACAGGAGAATGGCGGGGATGCCCAGATCGGCGATCTCGGCGACGGCCTCACCCAGGCGGTCGAGCGAGAGTTGATACTGGCCCGGCATCGACGGGATCTCGCGGCGGAGGCCCCGACCGTGATAAACGAAGAGCGGATAGATGAAATCGTCGAGGGTCAGCCGATTTTCGGCGACCATCGCGCGTAGCCGAGGGTGGGCCCTCAGCCGACGCGGACGGTGCAGTGGATGGCCCGTCGAAGGCTGGAACGACATCGGCATACCCCTGGGGCTCGCCCCGTCCATGAAAACAGTGGCCGGCCGCGATGGATGCCCGCCGCGTCCGGCCACCGTTGGATTTTATCAAACTTTCGCGACGGTCAATGTCCCCGGCGATGACCGTGACCGTGACCGTGACCGTGGCCATGACCAGGGCCGTGGCCATGACCAGGGCCGTGGCTGGGCCCGTGCCCGTGGTGGTGGGACGAGGGGGCCTGGGGCTGGAGCCGAACCTCGTTGCCGTTGGCATCGAAGCAGGCAATGACCAGGTGATCGGCCGGCGCGCTTTCGGCGACGCCGATCAGGATGGTCATCTGGCACTCCTGCTCCATCCGGGCGAGCTCGCTGCGCTTTCGGTTGTTGAGGTAGGTCGCGACGGAAGGATTCACGGCCACCTCGATCCGTCGGATTTCCTCGCGATGAGTCGCCAGGGCGAGGAGCCGCATCACGTCGATCGCCATGCTCTCGGCCGTCTTGACGACACCGGCGCCGCTGCATCCGGGGCAGTCCTGGTAGATCGACCGCTTGAGGCTTGGCCGAATCCGCTGCCGGGTCATCTCAATGAGGCCGAAGGCGCTCATCCGGAGGACCTTGGTACGGGCCCGGTCGCGCCGGATGGCGTCGCGGAGGGCCCGCTCGACGCCCCGGCGGTGCCGCTCCTCTCGCATGTCGATGAAGTCGTTGACGATCACGCCGCCGAGGTCGCGAAGCCGGAGCTGCCGGGCGATCTCCTTCGCGGCGCGGAGGTTCATCTCGTAGGCGGTCCGCTCGGCGTCGTCCTCCACACGGAAGTTGCCCGAGTTCACGTCGATGGCGACCAGCGCCTCGGTCGGGTCGATGACGATCGAGCCGCCTTCCGGGAGCGGGACATGCCGGCGCTGGATCTTGTTGATCTCCTCCTCGATTCCGTACTTGTGGAAGAGCGGAACCTTCTCGTCGTAGAGCTTCAGCCGGTTGACGAACCGAGGCATGACGACGCGGAGGAAGTCCTGCGCCCGCTCGAAGGCGGCGGGTTCATCGATCCAGATCGTATCGATCTCGGACGTGAAGATATCGCGGATGGTCCGGATAATCATGTCCGATTCCTGGTAGATCGGCACCGGCGCCCGCGACTTCTTGATCCGGCGGAGGATAACCTTCCAGAGACGGAGGAGATAGGCCAGGTCTCGGGCCAGCTCGCGCTTGGTCCGATCGAGGCCCGCGGTTCGGACGATGAAGCCGAGCCCCTTGGGGGGGTTGAGCTCGTTCATGATCTCGCGAAGCTTCCGCCGCTGCCCCTCGTCGACGATTTTGCGAGAGACGCCGACGCGGTTGAGTCCTGGCATCAGGACGAGGTATCGTCCTGGGATGCTGATATAGGTCGAGAGGGTCGGGCCCTTGGTACCGATGCTCTCCTTGATGACCTGGATGAGGACCTCGTCGCCGCGTCGGAAGATTTCCTGGATCGGCGGCTTGGCGGGACCGCGTCCGCGGGCGCTCCGGCC
>DAIDKV010000231.1 GCA_027449865.1 Planctomycetales bacterium | reverse complement strand
AATAAAAAGTATTTTTAAGTGTAGTTATTAACTAAGTCAAGAATGCATTCAAATATAAACTAAAGGTTGAAAAATATTTGAATATGTAGTCTTCTGGTGGAACGTCTGGGGCGGGGGGCTTCGCATGCTGTCAAATACGCGTCACCATCCGAACGAGTCAAGGCCGGCCCTGTTTGACCGGAGCGACCGGGCCCGGCTGGAGGTCTCGGGGCCCGATCGCGCGAGGTTTCTTCATAATCTGACCACCAACGAGGTCAAGCGGATGCCCGTCGGCCGCGGTTGCGAGGCGTTCGTCACGAGCACGCAGGGAAAGACTCTGGCGTTCGTCCTCCTGCACGCGACCGAGGACTGCATTCTCGTCCGGTCCGACCCGGGTGGGTTGGAGCTGGCGCTGCCACATCTGCGGAAGTATGGGATCTTCGACGATGTGACGATCGACGATCGTAGCGATTCCACGTTCGAGTTCCATCTGATCGGTGTCGAGGGTCTGTTCCCAGGGTCGATGCCTGGGGAATCGGACCACTCGCATGGCATTGTCGAGATCGGCGGGCGGCGGGTCCGGATCATCCGCGAGTCGCCGGCTGGGTGTTCCGGGCTCACGATCCTCGGCGATCGCGCCGACTTCAACGCCGTTCTGGCCGCGATTCGGTCGGTCACGGGTGAGGGTGGGCTCAGTGAACCCGGGGCCGGCGTTTTCGAGGTTCTCCGGATCGAGGCCGGTACACCCGCCTCGGGCCGTGATGTGACCGAGAAGAATTTGCCGCAGGAATTCGCTCGTGATGACCGCGCAATCAGCTTCGTGAAGGGATGTTATCTCGGGCAGGAGACGGTCGCCCGAATTGATGCGCTGGGGCATGTTAACCAGATTCTGAAGGGGCTCATTCTTGAGCCGGGCGCGGCGGTACCGGCCATCGGCACGGTTCTGGAAGACCAGGACGGCAAGCGGTCTGGAGCGGTCACCTCGTCGGCCTTCTCTCCCTGGCGCGAACGGCCCGTCGCCCTGGCGATGGTACGCAACGCCCAGGCTGTCGCTGGGACGATCGTGCGGCTCACGGGGAACGACGCGGAGGCGCCGGTCGCCGCGATCGTTGCCGACCTCCCCATGCCCCCATTCGCTTGATTCGACCGAACGAACGAGTATGGTTATCCCGGACACCCGCCGCGGAACATCGGGGGACGATCGGGGCATGACCTATCCACGCTACGTCTGCATCCACGGGCACTTTTACCAGCCTCCGCGCGAGAACCCCTGGCTTAGCGCGGTTGAGGTGGAAGACTCCGCCGCGCCGTTCCACGACTGGAACGAGCGGATCACTCGTGAGTGCTACGCCCCGAACACGCGCTCTCGGCTCCTCGACGGCGAGGGGCACATCGTCCAGTTACTCAACAATTACGCCTGGATGAGCTTCAATTTCGGCCCGACTCTCCTCCAGTGGATGGCCGGTCAGGCGCCCGAGGTCCATCAGGGAATTGTCGAGGCCGACCGCCTCAGCCGGGAACGCCGTGGCGGGCACGGCAACGCGCTCGCCCAGAATTACAATCACGTCATCATGCCACTCGCGAGCCGACGTGACAAGCAGACGCAGGTCTCGTGGGGGATCGCCGATTTCCGCCTACGGTTTGGGCGGAATCCCGAGGGGATGTGGCTCGCCGAGACCGCGGTGGACGTGGAGACGCTGGAAGTTCTGGCCGAGTCGGGGATTCGTTTCACGATCCTGGCGCCCCGGCAGGCGCGTCGGTGGCGAAAGCTTGGCGGTAAGGATTGGGAGGAGATCCCTGATGGGATCGATCCGTCGCGGGCCTACCTCTGCCGGCTCCCATCGGGGCGGTCGATCGTGATCTTCTTCTACGATGCGATCGTCTCGCAGGACGTCGCCTTTCGCCGGTTGCTTGACGACGGCGAGCGGTTCCTCGGTCGGATCTTCGA
Organism: Planctomycetales bacterium; assembly: GCA_027449865.1. Lineage (GTDB taxonomy): Bacteria > Planctomycetota > Planctomycetia > Isosphaerales > Isosphaeraceae > JAKAUH01. The sequence continues at coordinate 68,916 of DAIDKV010000231.1, read as the reverse complement.
GGGGTTCGACGACCGTCGGGAGCACGCTCAGCTCATGCACCTGGCGACCGACGGTGAATCGTACGGGCATCATCATCCGCACGGTGACATGGCCCTGGCCTATGCCCTCGATCGCCTGGCGCAATCCCCGGACGTCCGGCTGACGAACTACGGCGAGTTCCTTTCGCTCCATCCGCCGGAGTGGGAGGTTGAGATTCACGAGAACAGCTCGTGGAGCTGCGCGCACGGGGTCGAGCGGTGGCGATCGGATTGTGGATGCCGGTTCCGCGGCGACTGGCACCAGCGATGGCGAGGGCCGCTACGCAAGGCGCTCGACGGGCTCAAAGCTCAGCTCGATCACCTGTACACGACCCGGGGGCGGGTCTGCTTTCCGGATCCCTGGGCCGCCCGGGATGCCTACATCCAGGTCATCCTTGCCGACGACCGCGACGCGGCGATCGCCTCGTTCCTTCGAAGTCATGCCCATCCCGACCTCGACGAGGTGCAGACCACGGATGCACTTCGGCTCCTGGAGATGCAGCTCGATTCGATGCTGATGTTCACCTCGTGCGGATGGTTCCACGATGAGTTGAGCGGGATCGAGACGGTGCAATGCTTGCAGTACGCCGCCCGGGCGCTGCACCTGGCCGGACAGTTCGGACGATCTTTTGAGGAATCCTTCGTCGAGGCTCTGGCCGAGGCTCCGAGCAACGTTTCTCGCTATCGAGACGGCCGGGCGATCTGGGAACAACTGGTGCGGCCGGGGGTGGTCGATCTCGACCGGGTGATGGCGCACCAGGCGATTAGCCTGATTTACGGCCGGAGTAACGGCGAGCCAACGCCTCGTGGATTTGAGTTCGACGTCGAAACGATCGATACCGAGGTCCGATCGCGAGGGCCGGGCCATCTGGCCGTCGGGGCGATGCGCGTCCGGTCGCTCCGGACCCGAGACCGCGCCGAAGCTCGATTCGTCTCGCTGCACTTCGGCGGGCTCGATTTTCACGTCGTCCTGAATCGCGACCTCGACGACGAGGCGTTCGCGAGAGTCCGGGCCGGGTTGTTCGAGACGTATCGGTCGGGGTCAATGGTCGACGTCGCGGTTCTGGTCTCGCGAGACTTTCCCGGTCGGTCGCACCGGCTCGACGACCTTTTCCGCGACGAGCAGCGCCGGATTATCGGCATCCTGCTGGAAGATCGGCTGGCCGATTACCGGCGATCATTCGAGAGGCTCGCGGACCTCGACGAGGATCTTCTGAACCGGTTAGGAGCGCTCGGCTACCCGATCCCTGGTCCGCTGCTGTCGGCGGCCTCGGCGTATCTCGACGGCCACCTGCTCGACGAGATCGGCCGGATCGCCCGGGGAGAGCCCGGGGCCGCCGAGGCGATCGGGCGGCTTTGCGACCGAGGCCGGGCCTGGGGCCATCGGCCTGGTCGCGAACTGATCGAGAAGACGCTGGCCGAGGCGATGATCCGGACCCTCGATGAGATCGAGCCGAACGCCGATCTGCCCGGGATCACAACCCGGGCGGAGCAACTTCTGGCCGCCGCCGATCGGATTGGCGTCGAGCCCGACCTCTGGCAGGCGCAGAACCGGTTCCTGGGGGCCTACACACGACTGGCGGGGTCCGGGGCGATGGATCCGTCGCTTCGGTCCGCGTTCGGCCGGCTGGCGGTCGGTCTGAAGGTGGGTGAGGGATTGCTCGGCTGGCGGCCGTAGGCGGAGCGGAACCGGCGTGCCGGGGCCCTCAGGATCCGTCGACGCCGTGGAGACCATCCTCGGGGATGGAGGCGATCTGAACCATCGAGGCAGGACCGGGGGTCAGTCCGGGCTGCTCGACGACGAGCAGACCATACGGGGAGACGGGATTACGGCGGCCGGGCAAATTCCGGACGACCCGGCCTCGGACGACGAGGCCCCCCGCGAGGATCCGGACGAGGGGGCGATCCGTCCCCTGTCGACGCCCGAGTTCCGCGAGGACCGCCTGGCACTGATCGTATGTCATCGATCGATCTTCCTGATATCCGACTCCGGTGACCGGACCGATCCCTCGGCCCAATCGGGGTGGATCCCGACGCGACGCCTATTCTCCGGTTGCGGAGAGGCGGGTCAAGCCGGACTCCCGACGGAGGTGGCGTCTGAATGATCGGCGTTGACCCCTCCCGGGATTTATGCCAAAACTCGCGGGCCGGGGCGGCCGATCTGTAGGAGGAGACTCCAGGGAGCGTCCGACACCCCGCCGAGATCGGGGCGTCGTCGGATTCGTGCCCCTCCAGGGATGAGGACTCGGTCATGGGCGAGGTGCGGCCTCAGACGGGGACAGTACGCGACGGAACAGTCCCCCATCGCTGGACGCGGGTGGAGGATCCTGGCGCCGTCGCGGTTGTGGCCGCCTACGACGCTGTGATCGCCGGAGGCGGCCCCGCCGGCTTGACCGCCGCCTACGAGCTCACCAAGCATGGAAAGCCGTGCGTTGTCCTCGAGGCGGACTCCAGGATGGTCGGCGGAATCAGCCGGACCGACGAGTACAAGGGCTTCCGCTTCGACATCGGCGGCCACCGCTTCTTCTCGAAGAGCGGCGAGATCAACCGCCTCTGGCGCGAGATCCTCGGCGATCAGCTCATCACTCGCGATCGCCTGAGCCGCATCTATTACAACCGGAAATTCTTCCACTACCCGCTTCGGCCGGTCGACGCCCTCAGGAAGCTTGGTCCCATCCGGGCGACCCGGATCATCGCCAGCTACCTGAAGGCCCGCGCCCGGCCGATCCGTCCCGAGCGAACCTACGAGGACTGGGTCGTCAACCGATTCGGTCGCGAGCTGTTCCTCACTTTTTTCAAGTCGTACACCGAGAAGGTCTGGGGGACACCGACCAATGCCATCTCCCCAGACTGGGCCGCGCAACGGATTCAGGATCTGAACCTCGTTCGTGCGGTCACCTCGGCCCTCTTCGGCCGGCTGGCGGCCCGCAAGGGCGGGGTCATCAAGACACTGATCGATCGCTTCGAATACCCAAGGCTCGGCCCGGGACAGATGTGGGAGGTCGCCCGAGACCGTGTCCGAGAACAGGGGGGTGGGGTCCATCTCGATCGCCGTGTCGTTCGGATCGAGCACGACGAGACCTCGGTCACCGCCCTGATCGCCCGCGACGCCGAGGGCCGACTCTACCGGTACGAGGGGAAGCATTTTCTCTCGACCCTCCCCATTCGCGAGCTGATCCGGGCGATGAGCCCGCAACCGCCCGCCGAGGTCATCCACGCTGCCGAGTCGCTCAAGTACCGCGACTTCCTCACAGTCGTCCTGATCGTCAATCGCGCGGAGACCTTCCCGGATAACTGGATTTATATCCACGAGCCGGACGTCCGCGTCGGCCGGATTCAGAACTTCAAGAACTGGTCGCCCGACCTGGTGCCCGACCCCTCGAAGACCAGCCTGGGCCTCGAATACTTCTGCTTCGAGGGAGACGACCTCTGGACTTCCTCGGACGATCAGCTCGTCGAACTGGGCCGGCGCGAGATCGAGAAGATCGGGCTGGCTCGGGGCTCGGAGGTGGTCGACGGTTGCGTCGTTCGGATGCCGAAAGCCTATCCGGTCTACGACGACCACTACCGCGGGCACCTGGCCGTCATTCGCGACTGGCTCCGAACGCTCCCGAACCTGGAGCTAGCTGGTCGTAACGGGATGCACAAGTACAACAACCAGGACCATTCCATGATGACCGCGCTGCTCGCGGCGCGGAACATTCTGGGCCTCGGCAAGTTTGACACCTGGAAGGTCAACACCGACGCCGAATACCACGAGGGCGCCCCCGAGGACGCGCCTGCCGGGCGTGCTGTCCCCAGGGTTGTCGAGGCCGTCTGATCGATCGCCTCGCTCCAATCGAGAACAAACCACGCCGCATCCCACCGGGGGGGCCATCATGGCCCCTTCTTTCGTTTCGAAGCCCGGTGATCGCCAACAGGACCGGCTCTCGTCGCGCCGAGGATCGGGAGCGACTTCGGGGGCTCCCCGCGTAAAAGCAAACCCGGCCCGCGACGGTCGTGAAGACCTTCGCGGGCCGGGCTGTTCTCGATTCGATCGCGCGGCCAATGCCTCAGAAGAAGACCTGAAGGCGGAGCCAGAAGAGGTCGGTCGTGGAGGAGAACCGGCCCGGTCCGGAGACGATTGGTGTACTGTAGGCGTCGAAGTTCCAGTCGAGGTAGACGCGGGTGTAGAAATTCAAATACCAGTTCAGGCCGACATCCACCTCCTGGACGTGGGTGCTCCAGAGGTTGGGATCGGCGAACCCAGCGGTAAACATGTTCTGGCTGATGTCCAGCGCACTGTAGCGAGCGAAGACCTCAACCGCACCCGGCGAAAACTTTCCGCCGGGCTTGAGGAAGTCAAAGTTGAAGTCGCGGAGCGGCTTGACCATGTTGACGCGGCGGGTAACCTGCTCGCCGGTGAGGAAGTACGAGGCCGTGACGTGCCATCCGTTGAAATCGACCGGAACAGAGTACTTGCTGTTGAGATGGCCGTAGCCCTCCTTGATCCCGCCGTATTCGCCCATCAGGAAGAAACTGTTCCAGTACCAGACGACATGGCCGCCCCACTGAATACGCTCGCCATACTCCTGAACATTGTTATTGAGGTGCAAGAAGGCGGGCGAGAGGCCGAGCGCACCCGTGCCGGCGGTCTGGTCGTTGGCCGTCTCAAAATAGACGGGCTGGGGCGGGTAGTTCTGCTCGTAGCCGACATCCCAGGTTCCACCGATATTGAGGTAGTTGAGAGCCTTGTACCGCTCAGACTTGAGGAAGGGCCGGAAGGTTACGATGCCGGCAAAGTCCTTGGCGCTGTTGAAATCCTGGAACGATCGGCGCGGGCCATTGAAAAGGCCGGCGGCGTAGTTCATCCGGCCCTCGAAAAGATCGCCGAGGAACATGGCGCCCATCTGTCGATTGAGAGCCAGATTGGTCGCGAAGAGCGAACGCTCGGGGGCGATCAGGTCACCCTCGGCGATCGAGAAGTATTCGTAAAGATAAGGGGTTTTCATGCGACCGAAGCGGAAACGAACCTGGTTGCTGAAGCGAAGGGTGAGGAACGCATCGAGTTGATCGAGCGTGCCGTAACCTCGGTTGATCGCGGTGTAGAACCCCACATTCTTCGTCAGGTCGCCGACGAAGTACCAACGTTGGCGAGGGATGAAGAACTGCGTATTGACGATGCCGGTCTGACTGACGGGGAAGGCCCTGAGCTCGGCCTGGGTCAGGTCGTGGAACTGGAGCTTGAACTCGCCGTCGAGCGAGTTGAACTCAAGACCCTCGGCAAACTCGAACTCACCCTTGTGCCGCTTGGGTTTCTGGTCGCGAATGCTCTTCCCCTCGGCACCCTCGCCTTCCCCGGCCTCGCCTTCTTCTCTATCCCTCGCCGCAGGCTGCTGCGATGGGCTGGTTCGGCCGCCCGTACCCTCGGCGCCGGCACCGATGCGGTCCATCCGCGACCGGAACGGCTGGGTTCGTGAGGGGAGCGGTGCGATCGCTGGCGCCTCCTCGGTGACAAGTCCACGCCCGGCGTCTCCCCCTTCCACCATCTCTGAGAGCCGGGGCCGAGCCGGCTGCATGGGGGTACCTCGCCCTCGGCCGGCCGTCCCCGAAGAGCCGCCGGGTTCCTGCAGCGGATCGAGGGCCGGCGGCATTGAGGAGAGCGAGACGGGAAGTGGTTCGGGTGGAGTTTCTTCCACGCCGAGCATATCGGCAAGCTGGCGACCTGGCGTCGAGCCGGCCTGCGGTCCACTCCTTGAGATGGCACCACCCCGGAGGATCGACCGCGGGACCGGCTTCTCAGACTCCTCAGTCGTCAATTTTCGCGAGAGGTCGTCGTATTTTTTTAACAAGTTAGCGTACTGCGACTGAATCCGACGATTGTTCTCCTCCATACGGAGGTAAGCTTCCTCCATACGACGGAGTCGCTCATCCATGGCTGAACTGGCCGCACTGGGAGCTTTCGCGGTATCTGGCGGCGGAGCCGGCGGTATGGGTAGCGGCGGCTGTGCTGATTTCTCGGGCTCCACCGATGAGGCCGGCGCGTTTGCCGGAATCTCCTCGGCCAAAGCACCCCGTGCGGAGGCGATCTCGATCGCCAGAAGGCCAGCCGAGACCGCAAGCCACCAGGAGCCAGGCGATCCGACCGTTTGCATTCTCCGCATCCAGCTGGCCCCTTCCAGAGTCGTAACGCGATTGACACCAGGAATTTGCGTCAATCCATCACGGAATCTCACGCCACCCCTTCCCAACTTGCCGGTCACGGTGCGCAAGGGAACGGGGATGGGCGCACAGGACTGGGATCGGCGAGAAGGGCGGGCGACTTGAACGGTTTTGTCGACAGGAGAGGCGCGCGGACGCCCCCTCTCGAATGTCTCGTGGTCTGGCATACGGGTTGCTCAGGGGATAAATTCGTGGTCTTTATCCGGATTTTCCGCGTACTTGGCCCAATGAATGAGCGACGGTGCCTGAAAAAAGGTCAAACGGCGACATTCGAGGCAGAGACCTTCCAGGGTGGAGAAGAACGGATGGCGCTCGCGATGGCTTGGCCTGATGCCCGTAAAGCGTTGGCCGCGAACGAATTTTCAAGGAGTTCGGAGCCACGATCGGCAAGTCGGTCCGTGAAAGGCGTTTTTTCCGATCCCCGAACCTGGTATAATCGTAGTATCCGAAGTGGATTTCGTTCTGCGCTCCGGCCCCTGTTCGGCCCGCAAGAAGCCGGAATCCCCGTCGGAAAAGAGGTGGAGGATCTCGTCGACATGGACCTTCTCGACTGCGAGCAGGATTTCCGAAGGAGACGCTTTCAGGGGCCTGGTGGGATCGGTTCGATCTGCCGGCTTGCGGGGGCTTCTCTCGTCACAATCGCCGTCGTCGTACTGGTCATTGGATTTGGGCCCGTCGGCCCGGCGGCCGGAGCGGAGCCCGAAGCGGGCCCCTCTTCCCTGCTGAACCGGCGGGTCGTGCAAAAAGAAAACAACTTCACGCTCCACATTGAGGACCGGGTGGTGGATCGTGGCCGGGTGATCCACATCTACCGGGTCGAGCAGGTGAAGGGCCCCTGGCTCTGGATCCGGTCGGAATCCAATGGGTTTCGTGGCTGGGCCCTGGCCGACCGTGTTGTCCCGGTCGAGGATGGGATTGCTTTTTTCAGCAATCAGATTGAGGTCAATCCCCGCGACGTCTTCTCGCACATGATGCGCGCGGTGCTCTGGCAGGATCGCCGAGAGATCGATCGGGCACTCGCGGACTTTGACGCGGCCCTCCGGATCGATCCCAATGAGGGCTGGGTCTACAATGACCGAGGCATCCTGCATTTCGAGCGCAACGACTACGATAAAGCCCTCGCCGATTTCGACGCCGCCCTTCGTCTGGAGCCGACGAATTCCAACGTTTACAACAACCGTGGAAGTGTGAGGCGTGCCACCAAGCTTTACGATCTGGCGATTGCCGATTTCAACGAGGCCATCCGACTCAACCCAAACTACGAATATGCCTACTTCAATCGCGGCCTGGCCTGGGCCGACAAGAAGGAATACGACCGGGCGATCGCCGATTTCGACATGGTGGTTCGCCTCGACGCGACCGATCCCCTGACCTATTACCATCGGGGATTGGCCTGGGGCGCGAAGGAAGAGCATGTTCGGGCGATCGAAGACTTCACGAAGGCCCTGAAACTGGGAGGGACGATGGCCTTCGTCTACGTCGATCGAGGTCGTGAGCGCGCGGCCAGCAAGGATTACCCCGGAGCGATTCGAGACTTCGATCGAGCCCTGCGGTTGGATCCCACCAATGCCCGGGTTCTCTACTGGCGGGGTCTGGCACGGCTCGAGAACAAGGAATTCGACAAGGCCCTCGCCGATTACGAGCGAGCGATCCGGATCGATCCTGGGTTCGACGAGGTTTACCTGAGCCGCGCCTGGATCCTCGCGAGCTGCCCGAACGCCCAGCTTCGCGACCCGAAGAAGGCGGTGGAGTCGGCTACCCGCGCCTGCGAACTGACGCACTGGCACGCGGCCCACGATATTGGAGGTCTCGCCGCGGTCTACGCCGAGACGGGAAATGTCGCCGCGGCCCTGAAGTGGCACTCCAAGGCCATCGAATTGATGACGGCCGCGAGGGGACCATCGGCGGAACAGGCTTCCTTCAACCACCAGTGATCCCGGCGGCCACGGTCTCTGTGTGATCGGACGTCGCGAACGCTTGCCTGAACGAACCTGCCTTGAGACCTCTCCAACTGACCTGCCTACCCTCGACTCACCACACGACCTCACGATCGACAAGCCTGACCCCTGACCTCATCTCGACCCGGGATCGTGATATGGGACTTCGTTCCCGCTGCACGCCTTCTCGATCCCGAGTCCGAGCCGTTGTCCTTCGCCGGGTCACGGTGGCGGTTCATCGCCTCCGTGATTCGGCTACAGGAAGGGACAGGCCCCGCATGGCTTCCAGTGGAGCCGCTCTCCGATCTTTCGGCTCGATCCGCCGTCCGGCCTGCGAGGCTTACCCGACCCTCCAGGCCGGTGAGAATCCCCCGCTTGTTCGATTGACGCGGCGGAGAGGGTCTTTTATCCTAGAGGAATTGAGAGAGTCATCCAGCACGTGGATGCCCGATGCCGCCGATCATTCGACGAATCACCCTCGTCTGTCTCATCGCGGGGATTCTCCTGTTCCCCCTGGTCTCTTGCCTGTCTGTTCCAGGCGATCGACTTCATCCTGCCCGAGTCGTCGATCGCATCGAGGTTTTGCGAACAACGTGCAAATCCAGGCGATGGGACCGAGCGATCGCGCGTCGATTGACCGTGCTCTCCTTGGTCGCGATGAAGACGAAAGAGGGTAAACCGGGGAGGGCCGGCTCCGGCGAGGATTTCGCGAAGGGGTTGGTGCATTGGACGAATGCCGATCCCGCCAGTCCCGATCGAGGGGGGCTGGCGTGGAGCCTCTGCCCAGGGAACCAAGTTTCACCCAGGGGTTTGTGGAACACACGACGGGTTCCGGCCGATTGCTCGATGCTCGGGTCCTAGAAAGCCGTGACTCCGCCTGGGGCGAACCGAGGAGTGCTGGCGAGTCGCGTGACGGGTTCGGGTCGCCGTCGCGTGAGGTAAACTGTCTTGCGATCGGCCCGATTTGCAGCGGACAATACCTGATCGAGAGTGACGGCTCGATTGTGCCGGGCCGGGGCCCTTAGGATCGGGATTGGGGAGACAGTCATGGCATCGGATCACATCGTGGTCGAGACTCAGCCGGTCACGACGCCGGCAACGGTCCGCAGTCCGGCTCCGGCCGCCCATCGGGGCCGCGGCATGGGGATGTGGCCCCTGGTCCTACTGGCAATCGCAGGTCTCGGGGCCGGAGGTTACCTCCTGGTTGGCAAGGATCGTGAGAAAGCGGCCGAGCACCCGACCGGTGGCGGACATGCCACTCCGGCCACTCATGGTGAAGGCGGAGCCACTCATGGTGAAGGTGGAGCAGCCAGCGCCTCGGCGCGGGTGCTGATCACCCGTCCGTCCCACGGGGGGATGGAGCGGACGACCGACCAGCCCGGGACTGTTCGCGCCTTCGATTTCGCCGATCTGTTCGCCAAGGTTTCCGGTTATGTCAAGGAGCTGAAGGTCGACCGAGGAAGCCGCGTCAAGGAGGGGGATCTCCTCATTGAACTGTACGTGCCCGAACTGGTGGCGGCGGTGAAGCAGGCCGAGGCCCAGCTCGATCGCTCGAAAGCAGGTGTCGTGCAGGCCGAGGCCCAGGTCACAACGGCCCGGGAGAAGATCAACGCCAAGCTCGCGTTCGAGAAGGAAGCCGAGGCCAAGTGGCGGGCGGCCAAGGCCTGGAGTGAATACCGCGAGAAGCAGTACAACCGGATCTCCGAACTCGTGGCGCGGAACGCCGTCGAGGAGCGGCTGAAGGATGAGGCCAAGGACGAGTCGGAAAAAGCCAACGCCGACGTTTACGCGGCCGAGGCCGGCAAGATGACCGCCAAGGCCGAGGTCGCCGAGGCCAGGGCCGAGCTGGCGCAGGCCCAGGCCGACCTGGTGGGCGCGAAGGCCGAGGTGGAAGTCAGCCAGGCCAACCTCGACCGAGAGACCGCGCTGGAGCTGTATACCCACATCCGCTCCCCGTATAACGGAGTGGTGACCTTCCGCGGCGAGGCCGTTCACGTGGGAGCCTTCATCCGATCGGCCGACCAGGGAGCGACCGAGCAAATCCTCACCGTCGCGCGGGATGACCTGATGCGGACCATCGTTCCGGTCCCCGACCGCGACGTCGCCTTTGTCAACCTCGGTGACCCCGCGATCGTTCGTGTGGACGCGCTCAATGGTCGCGAGTTTAAGGGGGAAGTCAGCCGAATCGCTGACTCGGAGGATATCAACGACCGGACGATGCGGGTGGAGGTCGACCTCCCCAATCCCAAACATCTCCTCCGTGATGGCATGTTCGGCCGGGCCCAGATCATCCTCGAGAAGGCGACCACCCACCTGACCGTGCCGTCTTCGTCGATCATTGATCGCGATGACAATGGCAAGGGGACCGTGCAGGTGGTCCGCGGCGGCAAGGTCTACCACCAGACTGTCCAGATCGGCCGCGACACAGGGACGACCACCGAGATCCTCAGCGGACTCCAGGCCGATTCGGACGTCCTGGTCCAGCCCGATTCGACCATGGCCGACGGCACGCCGGTCCAGGCCGGTTCGAACCAGGTGGCCGAGGCCCCCAAGAAGGACGAACCATCGCATTCGTAACCTCCCGGTCGCGACGGGGGGCGGCTCGGATCGAGTGCGGACCGGCTGACTGCCGAATCAAGGCATAACAGTCGGATTCGCGTCCGATCCGCTCCGCCCCAGCATCCGTGATCAGGGAGGGTCACTGATGGCGTCCAAAACGCCGAGACAATACCGGCCGGTCCACGAGACTCTCGAGGTCCGGCTTGCCCTGAGCCTTCCGCCCGGCGCCCCCACCTACGGCCTCAAACCGCCGGCCAATACCATCGCCTTGAGCCTCGGACAGACGACCCAGCCCCATGCCGTCTCGTCCACCACCGCCACAATCGTGTCGAAGAACATCACCGTTGGGAAGTCCTCGACCGAGTTTGGCGTCTTCGTCCAGCCGACCAGCAACAGTCGGATCGTTCCGAGGATCCTGGCGGTCAAGGAAGACGGCAAGGCCCTTCCGCTTCAACTGAAGCGGACCTACAACCCGTTGCAGGCCGGGCAGCCCACCAACATGTCGGTCGCCTTCTTCGAGGCCAAGCATCCCGGAACCGTGACCATCGAGGTCCGCGGGAACCGGCAAAGCTTCGGCACTTACACCGTGGAGACGACCCTTATCGGCGACGTCAACGGTGATGGGGTAGTCAACCTGGCCGATGCGCAGGCCTTCGCTCCGACCTATGTGGAGAAAATGAACCAGCCGGGATACCTCTCCTCGGCGGATTCCAATCAGAATGGGATCATCAATCAGTACGACGCCATGGCACTCGAGCGGAACATGACCCCGCTTCGCAAGCCTGGCGGCGGCTGGATGGCGATCAATCTGGCGCCCAACGACCTGATCCGCCACGCGCAGTCCACCAACTCGGGTGCCGCGACTCCCTTCAAGGTCGTAACCATCAACGGCTACACCACTCCGGGCAGCATCATTCTCGCCGATTCGACCCTCGGAAATTACAAGTTCGGGAGCCTGGCGCTTTCCACGACGGCCCAGGGATTCTTCACCGTCAAGCCGATCAACACGCTGGGCGTGAATATCTACGATTTCAAGGTTCTGGATCCGTTCGGTCACCAGTACATCCGCTCATTCCCGGTCTTCTGGACGACCTACGCCAAGCCGAACTCACCGTACGTCTTCAAGCCGACGAAGAATAGTCCCGGGGGCGGACTGATCACGGGTGCCCATTCTCAGGGAGGGGTGACGACGGGTACCTCGCCCGGCCAGAGCCCGTCCACGAACGGCAGTTAATCGGAGATGCGGGCCGGGACTCCTCGCCTCGGCGAGGGCCCGGCCTCGATCTCCGACCGGTTTCACAAACCCAGCTCGTCACGGACGGCCGTGAAGGCGTCGATGGCGAGATCCAGGTCCTCTCGGGTGTGGGCCGCCGAGATCTGTACGCGAACGCGCGCCTTCCCGTTCGGTACCACCGGATGCGAGAATCCGATGGCGTAGACGCCCTTCTCCAGCAGCCGGTCAGCCATCCGTCCCGCCATCGCCGCGTCCCCGATCATGATCGGAACGATCGGATGCTCGCCCGGAATGATCTGGAAATTCCGATCCGTCATGGCCCGGCGGAAGAATCTGGTGTTCTCCTCGAGCCGGTCGCGCAGCTCGGTCGAGCGTCGGCAAATCTCGATTGCCTTCAGCGAGGCACCCAGGATCGCCGGCGCGACCGAGTTTGAGAACAGGTAGGGTCGAGACCGCTGTCGGAAGATCGCCACGATCTCCGATCGGGCGCTCGTGTATCCGCCGCTGGATCCGCCAAGAGCCTTGCCGAGCGTCCCGGTTAGAATGTCGATCCGACCGATCACGTCTCGGTGCTCGTGTGTCCCCCGGCCATGTTTCCCCAGGAAGCCGACGGCATGCGAGTCGTCGACCATCACCATGGCATCGTACCGATCGGCCAGGTCGCAGATCGACTTCAGATCGGCGATGATCCCGTCCATCGAGAAGACGCCGTCCGTGGCGATCAGGCGGAAGCGGGCGTCGCGTGCTTCCTGGAGCTTCGCTTCCAGGTCGGCCATGTCGTTGTTCCTGTAGCGAAGCCGCTTCGCCTTGCAGAGCCGGATGCCGTCGATGATCGAGGCGTGATTCAGCTCGTCGGAGATCACCGCGTCCTCGGCGCCGAGGATCGTCTCGAAGAGCCCGCCGTTGGCGTCCCAGCACGACGAGTAGAGGATGGTGTCCTCGGTGCCGAGGAACTCCGTGATAGCCTTCTCCAGAGCCTTGTGCGGCTCCTGGGTCCCGCAGATGAAGCGGACCGAGGCCATTCCGTTGCCCCAGTGGTCGAGCGCCTCGTGCGCGGCGCGGATCACTTCGGGATGGTCGGCAAGACCGAGGTAATTGTTCGCGCACATGTTCAGGACGTCGGGCCGTCCCCGGACACCGACATGCGCGCGCTGGGGCGTGCTCAGGACACGCTCGCCCTTGAACGTGCCGGCCTTTCGAATGTCGTCGAGCTGGCTGGCCAGATGCTGCTGAATCGCTCCGTACATGTTGGGTTCCTTCTCGTCAGCCCTCGTTCCAGGTCAGGATGACCTTGCCAGACTCGCCCGACTTCATCGCGTCGAAGCCCTTCTGGAAGTCGCGGAAGTGATAGCGGTGGGTAATCACCGGGGAGATGTCCAGGCCCGACTGGAGCATCACGGTCATCTTGTACCAGGTCTCGTACATCTCTCGACCGTAGATCCCCTTGATGGTGATCATGTTGAAGACCACGGCATTCCAGTCGATCGCCATCTCTCGGGTCGGGATGCCAAGCATCGCGATCTTGCCGCCGTGGCACATGTTGGCGACCATCTCACGGAAGGCGTCCGGGTTGCCCGACATCTCCAGTCCGATGTCAAAGCCTTCCCGCATCCCGAGATCCTTCTGGACGTCGGCAATGGTGCGCTCGCGGACGTCAACGGCGAGAGTGGCGCCCATCTGGCGGGCGAGGTCGAGTCGGTAGGGATTGACGTCGGTGATGATGACGTGGCGAGCACCGGCGTGGCGGGCGACCTTGACAGCCATCAGCCCGATCGGTCCCGCGCCGGTGATGAGAACGTCCTCGCCGAGCGCGTCGAACTGGAGGGCCGTATGGACGGCGTTGCCGAACGGGTCGAATATGGCCTGGACGTCGCGGGGGATGCTCGGATCGTGAACCCAGACATTGGTCATCGGCAGGGCGAGGTATTCTGCGAAGGCCCCCGGGCGGTTGACGCCAATTCCCCTGGTGTCCTTGCAGAGGTGTCGGCGCCCGGCCAGGCAGTTCCGGCACCGGCCGCAGACGACGTGCCCCTCGCCGCTGACGATCTCGCCGACGTGGAAGTCCGTGACATTCGAGCCGACCTCGACAATCTCGCCGACGAACTCGTGGCCGACGACCATGGGAACCGGGATTGTCTTTTGAGCCCAGGCGTCCCACGTCTCGATGTGGACGTCTGTCCCGCAGATCCCGGTTCGGAGAATCTTGATCAGGACGTCGTTGATCCCGATCCGGGGAACCGGAACTTCATCCAGCCAAAGGCCCGGCTTGGCCTCCTTCTTGACCAGGGCCAGCATCGTCTCCATCGTGGAAATAACCTCCTGAAACCTCAACGGGGGACGCCCAGGGCGTATTCTTCTCATACACTCGGGAATCATTCTAGCGAGGAAAGCAAACGTGGGCGCCCAAATCCGCGGGCGTGTGGTCGGTGGCGATTGTCCAGTGGCGTAGAATTTGAACATGAGCACGATGGATCGAGGCGAAAATCTGGGGCGGATTCGCCACGGAGTGCCGTGGGATGTCGCCATCATTGGCGGCGGAGCCACCGGACTCGGTGCGGCCGTGGATGCCGCCTCACGCGGGTTTCGGACCGTCCTTTTAGAAGCCCGCGACTTTGCGCAGGGAACATCTAGCCGGAGCACCAAGCTCATCCACGGAGGGGTTCGCTACCTGGCGCAGGGAGATCTCCCGCTCGTTCGCGAGGCGCTCCACGAGCGCGGCGTCCTCTTTCGTAACGCACCGCACCTGGTTCACGGGCGCGATTTCGTGGTCCCCGCGTATCGATGGCTTGACCTCCCGTTCTACGGGATCGGCCTGAAGGCCTACGACCTCCTCGCCGGGCGATCCGGGCTCGCGGGCTCGCAGTGGATCGGGCCAGGCGAGGTCCTCCGACGGATTCCAACGCTCGAGCCCCACGGCCTTCGGGGTGGTATCGTCTACACCGACGGCCAGTTCGACGATTCGAGGCTCGCCATCACACTGGCCCGAACCTTTGTCGACTTCGGCGGGACGGCGCTGAACCACGCGCCGGTCGTCGGGTTCGGACATCGAGGCGGGCGGATCGCCTCCTTGCTCGCCCGGGACGACGAGACCGGCGAGGAACTGGCCATCGAGGCGAAGGCGTTCGTGAATGCCACGGGCGTCCACGTCGACGCGATCCGACGCCTCGACGAGCCCGGCTCGGCCGGATCACCCCTTCTGACCCCCAGCCAGGGGACGCACATCGTCCTGAGTCCGTCGTTCCTCCCCGGCGCCAGTGCGCTGCTGGTCCCGCACACGGATGATGGTCGTGTCCTCTTCGCGATCCCCTGGCACGATCGGTTGCTCGTCGGGACGACCGATACGGTTGTCCCCGAGGCGGTCGTCGAGCCGAGGCCCCATCACGAGGAGGTTGCGTATCTGCTGGATCACGTCGGGCGGTATCTGACGCGACGGCCATCGATCGGCGACGTTCGCAGCATGTTCGCTGGGCTCCGGCCGTTGCTTCGGGGCCACGATGTCCGGGAGGGAGACATGGGCTCGCCGACCGCGAAGCTTTCGCGCGAGCACGCGGTGTTCACGTCGAGGACGGGGTTGATCACGGTGACAGGGGGGAAATGGACGACCTACCGACGAATGGCCGCCGACGCGATCGACCGAACCGTCGCGGTCGGCGGCCTGCCAGCGCGTCTTTCTCGGACCGAATCCCTGAAGCTCCACGGCTGGAGAGAAGGGGCTGGCGGATCGCTTTCGGTCTACGGTTCCGACGCGGACGCGATTCGGGCGATCGCGGCGGAAGACCCGGCCTGGAATCGCCCGCTCCACTATGAACTTCCCTACATCGCGGCCGAGGTGGTCTGGTCGGCCCGGCACGAGGCGGCCCGGACTGTCGAGGATGTCCTGGCACGCCGAACTCGGGCGCTCTTCCTCGACGCTCGCGCCAGCATTGAGGCCGCGCCCGAGGTGGCTGCACTCCTGGCGACCGCCCTCGGTCACGACCCGGCCTGGCGTGACGATCAGATCGCCCGGTTCCGACTACTCGCTGAAGGCTACATCACGCCGATCGATTAGGCCGATCGATTTCCGTCTCCACCTCGTTGGCATCCGGTTTGCACAGGAAGCAACTCATGTGGTCTGGCCGATCCGTTATGCGTCGTGAGGTAGCCGGCCGGAGTTGTCAAACCAACGAGTGAACCCCTGGCTTCTGGGTCGGGGAGGAGGTCCAATATGGGTCTGCTCAAGTGGGCGGTTTTCTTCCTCGTGATCGCGGCGATCGCGGCGCTCTTCGGATTCGGCGGGATCGCGCAGGGCTCCGCTGACATCGCCAAGGTGCTGTTCTTCGTCTTCCTGGTCGTCTTTGCGGTGATCGGGATCCTCGGCGTCACGGTCTTCCGGACCGTCACCTGACGGCACCCGTCGACCATCGTCGTGCCCGTGGACGCCCGGCCCCTGCCGGGCGTCGTCGTTTTCGGGTGCGGCGATCCGGGGATTGACCTCCTCAGACCAGCCTGCGCCGGAATCGTCCGAAAAGACTGTTCCAGGCCCCGTCGCGGGCGTTATCCTGATAAGGACGAACGTCGGGGGCACGACGCCCCTCGACGGGCGCAGGTCCGAAAAGCGCGGGACTCTCTCCAATAATTGGGGAGGCTCTCCGAATGGGGTACTGAGGAGGTATCCTGATCATGTCATACGGCGGCAATGCCGATCCCAGCGGTGTCCAGGTGACCTTCCTGGACCAGACCGGCGCGAAGTCGGTGAAGGCGGTCATCGCGTTCACCGTCCCCGTGAGCCGGATCATCCCGAATATCATCACCAAGATGAGCCTGCCGGCGACCAGTCCGGACGGGCAGCCGATGAGCTACGCCCTCGACCACAAGGAAGGCGGCCGTCGCCTACTGGAGAACTGGACACTGGTCGAGGGAGGGGTCCAGAATGGCGATCATCTGATCGTTTATCCCGAGGTCGTCGCCGGTCGTCGCTGATTCGCGGCGATCGAGCCGGTGCGGCGTCTCGTCCCATCCGGGCAGATGGTCCCCAGGCAGGGCCAACGATCCATGTACCAGTCCCCAAGAGAGCGTCGGCTTCACAACGACCTGGCGGCCCTCGAACGGCTTCGGTCCGAGAGCTCGGTCTTCCGCTTCACCAGCCAGGGCCTCCCGCCCGCCCACTATCGTATCCAGTTCCTCGGTCGAGGACTCTGGCGCGATCACGGCAAGGTCCGAATCCTGGAGAAGCACCATGTCGAGATCAAGCTCGGCTCGTCGTATCCGCGGGGGATCCCCGAGATCCGATGGCTGACGCCCATCTATCATCCGAATATCTCCGAGATCGGAATGGTCTGCCTCGGCGGGTACGGGACGCACTGGGTTCCCAGCGTCCAGCTTGATGAGCTCTGCACGATGCTCTGGGACATGCTCCGCTATCACAACTACGACATTCGAAGCCCGTACAACCGCGACGCCGCGCTCTGGGTGGCGCAGCAGCAGACCTTTCGGTTCCCGACCGACGATCGCTCGCTCCGCGATCTTCGGGCGGCCCTTGGGAGGGTCCCAGTCGCCACGCCTCCGGCTTCAGCGGCGTCAAAGGAATCGGCGAAGGGTCCGGGCCGCGTCCGCCGGTTCGCCGAGCGTTATGGAAGAGTCTTCGGCTCTCGTGGCGAAGAGGGCGAGCGACGCCTCCCGTCTCATCCTGAGCTACAGGAGCTGGTGGCCGCGCAATCGGCGGCGGAACGGCCTCTCGCGCCGGTGGATGAGCCTCTCTTCATCATCGAGCCGGAATCGCACGAGCCCGCCTCGGTCGCTCGTGAAGAGGAGAGGCATCGGGCGATCGGCACAGTGCGGCCGACCTCTCGCGCCGAAGACGAGATCGTCTTCATCGAGTAGGGTCGTCCACAAGCCGGCCGCGTCCCCGAGGAATCCCCGCGCCGATGGGAACGGAAAGCAGATCGATGAGGCCCGAGCCCGTCTCTCCGGATGGCAGCGATGCCGACCGCCTGATCATCGACGACGACGACCGATACGGCCGGCTCCGGCTGATCTCCTGGTGGCGACAGGAGCGGCTCGCCTCGGCCCGAGTGCTGGTCGTCGGCGCAGGGGCACTGGGGAACGAGGTGTTGAAAAACCTGGCACTGGTCGGCCTGGGGACGATCGAGGTCATCGATTTCGACCGGGTCGAGCCGTCGAACCTCTCGCGGTCGGTTCTTTTCCGCGGCGAGGACGGAGGGCGACCCAAGGCGGAGGTCGCCGCGCTCCGGGCCCGGGAACTGAACCCGGAAATCCGGGTGATCGCCCGAGTGGGCGACGTCATCACCGACCTCGGTCTGGGCGCCTTCGCCGATGTGGATCTCGTGATCGGCTGTCTCGACAACCGAGAGGCCCGGCTCTGGGTCAACCGACAATGCTGGAAGGTCGGGACGCCCTGGATCGACGCGGGCATCCAGGAGATCCAGGGCGTGGTCAAGGTCTTCGTCCCTCCCGACTCGGCCTGCTACGAATGCACGATGACCGAGCGCGACTACCAACTGCTCAACCTCCGGTATAGCTGTCCGCTACTGACCCGTGACCAGATCGTCGCGGGGAAGGTTCCCACCGCGCCGACGATCGCCTCGATGATGGCCGCGCTCCAGGTTCAGGAAGCCCTCAAACTGCTTCACGACCTCCCCGTCGCGGCCGGCAGTGCCCTCGTCTTCAATGGCGTGGCCAACCAGTTCTACGCCACCCGTCTCCCCCGCCGCGACGATTGCCTGAGTCACGAGACCTACCCGGACCCCACGGGCCTTTCATTGACCAACAGATCGACGGTCGCGGAACTGTTTGAAGCTGTGCGGGGAATGGTCGAGGGGCCGATGGAGCTTGTTCTCGACCGCGAGCTGGTCGTCGCGATCGAATGCCCGAGATGCGGTCGTCGCGATCCGATCCTTCGGCCGAGGGTGAAGGTCCGGGTTGGCGAGGCAATCTGCCCCGATTGCCGCGAGCCGGCGCGACCGGAATTCGCAAGCGCGATCGGGGAATCCTCGGACCTGGTCGACCAGCCGCTGGGAAGCATCGGGATCCCGCCTTACGATATCGTTCGGGTCGAGGGACCATCGGGATCGGGCTTCTTCCTGCTGGACGGCGACCGCGAGGCGAGGGGGGACTAAGCTCTTGAGCGGCGACGAGATCGTCTTCGGCGAGATGAAGGTCCGTGAGCCCGAGCGGCTCACCCGGCCCGATCGCGACCGCCGGTACGCCTGCCTGGCGTACGAGGTCCCCGAGCCGATCGACCTCCCCATCTTCATCGACCGCCGCACCGCCGACGCGATCGAGCGCCACGCCCTGAGCGATACCTCGGTCGAACTCGGCGGAATCCTGCTGGGAAAGGAGTGCGTCGACCCGGCGACCGGTCAGCCCTTTGTCTGGGTGACCGAGGCCCTCGAGGCCCGGCACTACGCCAACACCCAGGCGAGCTTCACCTATACCCACGACTCGTGGGAGGAAATCACCCGAGAGCGAGACCGGCTCCATCCCGATCGTGATATCGTTGGATGGTACCATACTCATCCGAGTTTTGGTATATTTCTGTCGCACCACGATCTTTTTATTCATCGAAATTTTTTTTCGCAACCGCTCCAGGTTGCCTACGTGGTGGACCCGATCAACCAGACCCGTGGCTTCTTCCAGTGGCGCGACGGCGGGCTGGCCCAGGTAGGCGGATACTACCTGTCGTCCGATCGGGGCGACCGCGTGGCGCTGGCGAGGCTGGCGAACGACCTGGAGAAACTCCCCAATCCCGAGGGGGGCGGCGGTGCAACCCTCTCCCCCCGCCTCGAGGCGGAGCTGATCAACATGCTCACCCGACCCGCGCAGGCTCACACGGCGTCACCCGTCGAGCGGATGCAGATCGCCACCCTCTCCGGGATGATCGGGACATTCCTCGGCATCCTCGGCGTGGCCCTGGTTCTCTGGCTCTATCAGATCCAGACGCGAATGCAGGACCAGGGAGATGCCATCAGGGAACTCGCCCGCGCCGTTGAGCAGGTGGGCGATGGCCAGCGACTCGCCAACGAGATGATTCTCCGCAAGGTCGAAACGGAAAAGCCTCAGGAGTTCCTGGCGCAATACGCCGCGACCCTCAAGGAGCGGGACGACAACCGCCAGCTTCTCGCCGCTCAGCGGTCGATCAACGAGGAACTCGGCGTCCGACTCGACGAGCTAAACCGCAAGTACGACGCCGATGAGAAGAAACTCGCAAAGCTCAAAACCGCGGGCGACGAGATCGAAAAGCTCCGCCAGCAGGTGGTCGACCTGGAAGACCGGGTCGACAGCCGCCAGCGCATCCTCGACGCCGCCGGGCCGATCCTCAACTACAAGGAAGGCGACAAGGCGGTTCGCGACCTGATCTCCGAGCTTTCCCGGACAAGGCTCGTCGGTTACGCGGGCTGGGCCTTCGGCACGCTCATGGCCGTCGGCCTGGCCGCGATGTTCTTCTTCTACCGGCCGGCGCCCCAGGAAACCAGGTCCGCTCCCGAGCCGGGACGTAACCCGCACGGCGAGGGCGATCGGCCATCCCATCGGATTGTCTGAAACGCTCGATTTGGATTACATCATTGTCTATTATTAATAAAATATACTATGGGATACTTGAGGTGGGATGTGTGTAATTGTTTGGATTCGCCTCGGGAAGGCGGATTGGGGTGGAGTCGCCGGTCTGTTGGGCTTGTTCGGATCTTTGTTCTGGCGGTCGTGTTCGGATGCGGGGCGGTTGCTTACGCCGATGATCGGAGAGCCGCTGTCGAATCGGAGGCGGTCGCGAGTGGACCGGTCGCGGTCCCGGAGCCGACTCCGGAAGCGCTCCGGTTCCATCGGGGCAACAACGCGATCTGGGCGTTCAATCGGGCCTGGGCCCTCCTGCTGACGGGCGGGCTGGCGTTTTCGGGACTCTCGGCGAGGGTTCGGAATCTGGCCCGTCGGCTGTCCGAATTCCTCGGAAGGATCGGGAGTCCGCGTGGATGGAAGGGGGAGGGAACGGGGCCGTCGCGGGCGGTCTGGTTCCTGACGGTCGGGATTTACATCGTTCTCTATCTTACGATTGTCTTCGTGATCGACCTGCCCCTGCACTATTACGAGGGATTCGTCCGGCTGCACGCTTTCGGTCTCTCGAACCAAACTTTCGGGAAGTGGCTGCACGATGTGGTCACCCGGTTGGGAGTTTCGATGGCGGTTGGCTTCGCGCTGGCCTGGGTCCCGTTCGCGTTGATGGTCTGGAGCCCGAAGCGGTGGTGGCTTTACCTGGGGCTGCTCTCAGTGCCGTTCCTCTTCGTGACGATGCTCGTCGAGCCGGTCTGGATCGATCCGCTTTTGAACCGGTTTGGGCCGATGAAGAACCCGGATCTCGAACGCCAGATCCTCGAGCTGGCCGCCCGCGCTGGGATCGACGGCAGCCATGTTTTCGAGGTTGAGAAGAGCGTGGATACGAAGGCGATGAACGCCTACGTCACCGGCTTCCTCTGGACGAAGCGGATCGTTCTCTGGGATACCCTTCTGGCGAAGCTCGACCCGCCCGAGGTGCTCGCGGTGATGGGCCATGAGATGGGGCATTATGTGCTGGGGCATGTTGTTCGGTCGATTCTGCTCGGCTCGCTGGTGATCCTGGCCGGGCTCTTCTTCGTCGACCGTGCTGGGCGATCGCTGATCGCTCGATTCTCGTCGAGGTTGGGTTTTGACCGGCTTGCCGACATCGCCTCGGTCCCTCTGATTCTGATGCTGATGCATCTCTCGTCGCTGTTCCTGGGCCCGGTTGTGCTGGCTTACAGTCGATACCAGGAGCATGAGGCTGACCGGTTCGCACTCGACCTCACCGGTGCGAATCGCCCGGCCGCCTCGGCCTTCGTCAAGTTCCAGGCCGAGAACCTGGGTGTTCCACGTCCCGACCTGTTTTACTGGGTCTTCCGCGCCAGTCATCCGAGCCCTGGCGAGCGGATCGACTTTTGCAACACCTACCGGCCTCAATTGATGGACCCGAACGCGCCCGCTCGATGACCATCCCGCCTGTTCTCCGATCAGCGAACGGAACGCCTTCGACGGCGGAATCTGTACATGGGAATCCTGGTTGCAGTCGGCTGCGTGCTTGAACAGGCCGCCGTATTGTTTATATTGGGGATGAACCTTCGTGGATCATCCTGGCTGGATGGCCGGTTTTCCCCTGGGCACGGAAGAAGGGGGCGAGGCCGATCGGCGACTCGAGGAGACGGATCTTCGGGCGTCGAACCGCGGGTGGTCCGGGAGTCTTCTCGCGATGAGGATGGAAGGGATGCGGATCCTGGCGATCCGTCGGCCGGTCTGGGTGGTTCTGGCCTGGCTGCTGGCGGCGGTGATCGCGGGGGTGGTCTCGCCCGACCTGACCCGGCTGGCGGCCGAGGGACAGGCGAAGCTGCTCGACAACGGGGGGAGCCGGCAAGCCGCCGAGCTCGTCCGCCGGTGCTGGCCCGATCAGTCGTTTGAGTCGATGATCGTGCTTGTGCTGCACCGAGAGAGCGGTCTGACCGATGTTGACCGGAAGTTCGCCGCGATCGTGGCAGGGGGATTCGGCGAGGAGGGCCGGCCGGGCGAGGTGCTTCGGGTGCTCGGACCCAGCTCGTCGCCCGAGGTCGCGCGCCGACTGATCAGCGGGGATGGCAGCGTCGAGATGGTTGGGATTCCGCTTTCGTCGTCGTACATCGCGCCGAGCTCGCATCGGGCGGTGGAGTGGGCGATCCGAAAGGTCGATACCGAGGCGGGAGCCCGACCGCCCGGGCTGGAGATCCGGTGGACCGGCGACGCGGTGATCGGCCGCGACTACATGGCCGCCGTCAAGAGCTCCCTCGATCGAGCCGCGGTCGCGACGGTCGTTCTCCTCCTGATCGTACTGCTGCTTGTCTATCGGTCGTTCTGGCTGGCAATGGTCCCCCTAATCACGATCGGCGTCAGCACGATCCTCGCCCGAGGACTGCTCGGTTGGATGGTTCTGGCCGGCTGGGAAGT
This sequence comes from Planctomycetales bacterium, assembly GCA_027449865.1. Classification (GTDB taxonomy): domain Bacteria; phylum Planctomycetota; class Planctomycetia; order Isosphaerales; family Isosphaeraceae; genus JAKAUH01. Next base: position 45,993 of record DAIDKV010000231.1, on the reverse strand, counting down.
TTCGTCGCTGGTCGAGCTCTTCCTGATCGCGATCCTGTTCGGAACCGGGACCGACTTCTGCCTCTTCCTCTCCTGGCGATTCGCCGAGCACTTCAACCGGAACAACCCGGCGACCTCGATGCAGGTGACGCTCGGCCGGTCGCTGCACGCCCTGGCGACCAGTGCGGGGACGATCATCGTCGGATTGCTCCTGATGGGGACGACGCGGTTCAAGTTGTTCTCGAGCACGGGGCCGAGCGTGGCCATAGGTCTGCTGATTGCGCTGGTAGCGACCCTCAGCCTGACACCCGCGCTCCTGATCCTGCTGGCGAGGGTACGGCCTGGGGCGTTTGACGGGCTCTCCCGGCGATCGACGGACTACTGGGATCGGCTCGGAGAACGGGCGATGGCCCGGCCGGTCCGGAGCTGGGCGTTCACGCTCCTGGCGATGGCCCCGCTTGCGGTTCTCGGGCTGCGAACCGATTTTATTCAGGACCTTTTGACCGAGTTGCCCGATCAGACGCGATCCGTCGACGATTACCGGTTCCTGGCCTCGAAGTTCGACCCGGGCATCCTGGCGCCGATGACCGTTGTGCTGGAGTCGGACGCCGACTTCCGGCGGTCGGAGGGCTTGGCACTGATCGACGACGTGAGTCGGCTCCTGGCGCATCATCGACGGATCGACGAGGTCCGGTCGGCGACCCAGCCGCTCGGAAATCCCGAGCTGCTCTCGCGCGCCCGGATTTCCTCGCGACTGGGCGAGGTGAACGCTGGATTCCACGAACTTTCCGAGGGGGCCAGGGAGCTGAGCAAGGGGCTGACCGAGGGCGCCGCCAGACTTCGGGCGGCGATCTGGCTGGAAGAGGCAACCGGGCTACCACTGGCCGGCGGCAAGCCGGCCGAGCTCTCCACTCCCAGGACGGATCGAGCGCTCGATCGGGCAGGCGCTCCGATTTCTGCTGGTGCCGGAGCCCTGGCGAGTGGGTTGAAGCAAGCCTCCGTGGCGCTCCAGTGGAGCCACGGCGTGCCGGCGACCTGGAACCTCGCCGCGTTGCAGGGTGCCTTCGAGGCGATTGGCCGTGAACCGTCCTCGCGTTCGGGATCCGCCCCGTCGCCTTCTGAGCCGAAGCCCCGGCCCGTCGAGCCTCGGAAACCGGTCGAGAAGCCCGGGTCCGAACCGCCGAAGATCGAGAAGCCGCAGGAGGTTTTACTTCGCGAGCTCTCCCGTGCCGCGGAAGGCGCTTCGCAGATCGCCAATGGTGCCTCGCGAGCCCATCGCGAGGTTACCGGAATCCTCAATGACCCGGTCGGACGCCGGGCCCTTGATCGCCTCCTCATTGATGAGGGGACGATCCACGATCATCCCGAGCTGATCCGAAGCTTCGCCGCCTACATCACGCCCGATGGTCGACACGCCCGAATCGACGTCACCCAGGCCGATCCGATCTTCTCGAACGACGCGATGAACTTCGTCCTGACCATGAGGCGACGACTCCACGACTTCCTCGCCGAATACGAGGACTTCCACATCAGCGCCCGGATCGCCGGCGCGAATGCCGAGTCGGCCGATATCCGCGAGATTACCCACGCCGATCAGGTTCAGAGCTGGTTTGTCGTCCCGATTGGCGTGTTTCTCGTCCTGTTGCTGGCGCTCCGCGACCCGTTGGCGTGCGTGAACCTGGTCGTGACCATGCTTTTGACCTACGCCTTCGCACTCGGCGCGACACACCTGGTCTTCGTCACCTTCCTCGGCGAGCAGGGACTCGACTGGAAGGTCCCGTACTTCCTGTTTGTTCTGCTGGTGGCCGTTGGGGTCGATTACAACGTCTTCCTGATGAGCCGGCTGAATGAGGAGTCGCAGAAGCGAGGACTCCGCCGCGGGATCGTCCGGGCGATCGGCCACACCGGCGGGCTCATCAGCTCGGCCGCGGCGATCACCGCGACGAGCTTCGCCTCGTTTCTCTTCAGTCCGCTCGCCTCACTTCGGCAACTCGGCTTCGCGCTGGTCGTCGGAATTCTGATCGACGCCACACTCGTGCGTCCACTGCTTGTCCCCTGCGGACACTGGCTCCTCCGACGCACTCGTGAGGTGTTCGCTCCCAGACACATCGTCCGAAAAGGACGCCGCGAGTATGTCGTCGTCGCCGATTGACGGCCAGCGATCGGACGAAGATCGAGGCGGAACCACTGAGACAGAGCTCAAAGCGGAACCGCGGAGACGCCGAGTTCAGAGAGGTTTGTCAAGAGGATCGGAGATCGGAGAAGCGTTCCAGCCACCAACCCGGTCGCGACCCGAAGAAGCCCCGAGGATCGCTGGCTGGAACCGGGTTCAAGATCAGGATTTCTGCCGGGTGTAAGCCAGCGCGAGCAGGGCGTAAGCCGTGACGAGGTTGGGGTCGCCTTCGAGGAAGCGGTCCGAAGGATTGACCCAGCCGCCATCGGGCTGCTGTCGCTTCTTCAAAGCCGCGATTAACTCGGCACGCCAGTCGTGCGAGCTTCCCTTGCTGTCAACCACCTTCGACTCGCCGAGCACCTTCATCGTCTTGGCGAAGGTGTGGTAATAGTAATAAAGCCCCTGCTGGCCGAGGCCGGGGTTCTCATCCAGAGTGTAGTGATCCTTGATATAGGTCATCGCCGCCTTTACGCGGGGATCATCGCGGTCGAGTCCGGCGTAGATCATGCTCTTGAGGCCCGCATAGGTCATGCTGGCATAGGAACGGAGGCCGCCGTCGGGTGCCTTTCCGGCGAAGGTCTCGCCGCCGTGAGCCGTGCTGTAGACAAACCCGCCGTCGTTCACCTTCCCGGCCCATTCCTGGTCGTTGAACTCGCCCTTGAGATTCTGGCATCGCGAGACGAAGATCATCGCCTTCTTGATGCTCGGGTCGTCGGGCGGCAGGCCCGTCTCGCGCAGGGCATCGATCAGGAAGGTGGTGTTGGAGAGATCCGGCCGGCTGTTCTTGCCGCCGTAGCCAGCACCCCCATAAAACGGATCGTCGCGGTTCTTACCCTCCGACTCATCCCACTGCTTCCCCTTGAGGAAGTCCTGGCCCGACTTGATGATCCGGTCGTACCTGCCCTTGCGGTTCGCCTCCTGGAAGGCCAGCAGGGCGATCGAGGTGGTATAATTGGCGTGGGCGTCTTCCGAGACGCCGCCGTTTGGGCCGATGGAGCCTTCAAGATAGGCCAGTGCCTTCGTGACGGCAGGGTCGCCGGGCGCGACCTGGCCGGATCGGAGCAGGCCGGTGACGACTAGCGCGGTGATTCCGGGCTCTCGGCGGGTCGACCAGCCTCCCTTCTCGTCCTGACGAGGGCGAAGGAACGCCACGCCGCGGGCGATTAGCGGCTCGGCTTCCAGCGTGGGACTGTCGGCGGCCAGCAGCACGCCGGGACTCGCCGAGATCGCGGCGAGCACTCCAAGTCCCTGAGTCCCCCGGCTTAGAAACCGGCGACGGGTCGACCTGGCGGGTCTCATTCGCTTGCGGTCCTTTCTCTTGGAATTTTTCGGATCGCTTTTTCGGCGATACCGCTTTATCGATAATCCATTCTGAGAGCGACGTCCAGAACCCAGCGGGCCGCGATTGTGCGATCGTGATGGCTTGCTTCGGTCGTCCGATGCGGACAAACTGGAGAGGCAGGTCCAGGTCGGGATGGAAGCTCGTCCCGAAATTAGCCCATCCGTGGCGAGGGTCCAGGCGATGCGAAGGCGGATCGTGGTCCCAATCGTGCTGGCGATCGTTTCAGCGGGTTGCTTTCCCTCCACGCCCCGGGAGTATCGGTCGTCCGACGGCCAGTTCCGGGTCACATTTCCAGGCAAGCCGGTCGAGAAGGATGAGACGAAGGTCTCTCCGCTGGGCGCGGTGCCGACCCGGATTGTCGCTTACAAGTCCTTTTCCCGAACTGAGAAGGGCGTCGCCACCCTCGATTTCCTCCGGGGCGTGATTGGTCCCGCGGTGATTGAACAGAAAATTGACGCGCTCTGCGACGCATGGGCCCTCGACAACAAGCTTGAGGTGACAGGCCGCGTCTCGAGGCCCTACAATCGGCATCCCGGCCGCGAACTGACATTCAAGAGCCGGCCCGGACATGCCCAGGGCCAGCTCTCCGGTCGCGGACGATTTTTCATGACGGAGAATCGTCTTTACATTATTTACGCGATTGGTGCGCCAGGTCGATTGTCCGCCGAGGAGATCGATGGGTTTCTGAATTCCTTCGAGCTACTGAGTGAAGGTTACGGCTGGGGTGAGCCCTCCGCTCTGGCCGACACATCCGCGGGCCTGATTCAGCCGCCCGTCAATCCCCAGGGGATTCCCACGCCGATCCTGCCAGGTCGGAACGTGCTCCCATCGCCCGCGATGCCTGGGATGATGCCAGGTCCGATGGGTCCACCTCGCCTGAATATTCCCCGTCCGCCGCACCTGCGAGGACCCCGCGGGATGGGGCCAAACTTCCCAAACCTGCCGGGCGGCCCGAGGGGACCGAACTTCCGGCGAATACCGGGCGGCCCTCGTGGTTTCCCTGGAAATCCCGGTCCTCCCGGTGCCCCGATGGGTCCGTCGATGCCCGGGCAGGTAAACCCGTACGGTCCATCGCCCTCGCCGTTTCCACCTCAGACGCCCGCACCGAGTCCGAACGTCCAGCCCACGCCGACGCCCGTTCCCCAGCCGCTTCCCGTGCAAGCTCCGCCGGCCGAGACCGCGCCCGAGCGTCCGAGGCGAGGATTACTGGCTCTCTACACCATCCCCGAACCCGCGACAGCGGAGATCGAGGTTGAGGGAGCCGACCGTCTCGGCGAGAGCGGCGCGGGTGGGGCGGTGCTACGTTCGTTCCGATGGCTGGATGAGGATTCGGATCGGATCGGCGGTTCGGAGCCCGGTCCGGGAGGTGCGAAGGATCAGCATTTCCAGCTCGAACTGGCACTCCCCGAAGCGGCCCTCGTCCTTTCGATGACGATCACCGGGGGCGACTCGCATCGATGGTCGACCCGGCCTGGCGATGCGGGCGGACCGATTGCCATTGAGCGCGGCGGCCTTCCCGTGGCGCGGGCCTACGTCGAGCAACTCGGCGTTTTCTCCGGCCGCGATCCGTTTGAGCTGTACGTCGAGGGCGGTGCCGACGGCGGCAAGCCGGCGACCTTCGAGATCGAAGTGGCGGTCGGACTCGGCGACCGGCAGGTGACGCTCTCCGGACGTTGTGATCGACCGGCGCGGGCGGTTGTTGGACCGATCGCCGAGGCCGCGCCTCCGAAGAAGGCCGACGAGGTTCCGTCCTCGCCGCAAGTCATCCCGATCGAGCCGAAGGCGCCGCTCCGGGAGAAGGTGGATCCTCGGCCAGGGCGCCAGGCGCCCGCTCCATCGGTCCCGCGCCCGCTCCCTGGCGACCGGGCCGCCGAACTCCCCGCTTCGATCACTCCGAGCGGAGGGGGCGCCACGATCCGGTCGTTCGCCTGGGTCGGTCGGGATGATGATTATGTGGGATCCGATGCGCCGAGAGTTGGGCCCGGCGGAGCCAGGGACGATCATTTCCGGCTTGAGCTGGACCTTCCCGCCGCCGCAGTGATCGAGGAGGTCGCGATCCTCGGCGGCGAGGTTCGGTGGACGACCCGGCCACTCCCGCGGTCCTGGCCGCTGGCGGTCGTCGTGAATGAGGTGCTCAAGAATCATCGCCAGATGTACCGGCTGGGCCCGTACTCCGGCCGATGGAATCTCGACCTGTACGTCGAGCCCCAGGGTGAACCGAACCCAGGCCAGCCGTTCGCGGTGGAGATCGTCATCTCCGTTCGCGGTACCCGATACCGACTCACCGCGCGTTGCGAACATCCTTGAGGACTCTCCCGCCATGAACTCCCGCCTCTCGCTGCTTTTCGTGGCGCTGACGCTGCTCCCGAGTCCGGCGTCCGCCGACGAGCCAACCCGCCTGGCACGTTCCGCACGGTTCGATATCAGCGCATCCGCCTCGGTAAAGGCGCTGACGCGTGAGCGCCCGGTCGAAGGTTCGCCGAAGATCGCGAGGATGCACTGGTTGCCCGAGTCGGAACGTCCAGGCGGCTTCACCGTGGAGTTTCCCATCGATCATCGAGGCTGGCATCGGGCGGCGGTCGCATTTGTACCCGAGCATTCCGGCGAGATCGTTCTCAGACTGATGGGCCCCTGGGAGCAGTCGCACCCGGGTGTTCTCTATCGGGAGGAGGTGCTCTGGGATGAACTTCAGGTCGAGGGCGCCGAGATCGCCAACGGTGGTTTCGAGCCGCCCCGAGGAAACCACGCCTCGCCTCGCGAATGGAGCGGCTCCGGCGAGCGGATCTTGCAAACGCCCGACGTTCCGGCGGTGCAGGGGACCCATTACGCCCGAACCTGGCACAATCGGCCGCTCTCGCAGACGATCTCTGTCCAGGGCGGCCGCCCGATTGTCATCCGGCTCAGTGCCCGCGCGGTTCGTCCAGCCGGCCTTGTCGAGATGAAGCGAATCTCTGGGAAGGCGACGCGCGCCCACCTGGCCGCCCGGCACTTCCTCCGAGGCGCCAACCTCGGCAACGACCTGGAAGTACCACTGGGAGAGACCTGGTCGGTCCACCACACGACGACCGACCTGGCCCGGATCAAGGCGGAGGGCTTCGACCACATCCGCATCCCAATCGGGTGGCATCATTACACCGGTCCGGCTCCGGAATTCCGAATCCGGCCGGAGTTCTTCAGGCGAGTCGATGAGTTGGTCCACGCCGGGATCGGGGACGGCCTCTCCGTCATCATCAACATCCACCACTTCAACGAATTCACGACCGACCCGAAAGAGTACACGCCCAAGTTCCTCACGATCTGAGACCAGATCGCCGCCCACTATGCCCGGGAGCCGAGGGGACTTGCATTCGAGCTGCTCAACGAGCCGAAGGACGCCGCCACGACCGAGATCATGAATCCGATCTATGCGGAGGCCATCCGGCGAATCCGCAAATTCGACCCGGACCGGACGATCTTCCTTGGGCCAGGGAGGTGGAATGGCGTCGGCGAGCTGAAGTCGCTATCACTCCCCGACGACGAAAACCTGATCGTCACCGTTCACAATTACGACCCGTTCTTTTTTACCCACCAGGGTTCGACCTGGTCGGGGCCGGACACCAAGGTGACCGGGATAGTTTTCCCCGGCCCGCCGCGTCAGCCGCTCGTGCCCGCTTCGTCGATCGTGGTTAGCACGCGGGTTGCCGACTGGATCAAACGGTACAACACCGAGCCCACCGCGACCAACCCCTGTGCGCCTCACATCGTTCAGGAGATGATCGAGACGGCGCGTCGTTGGTCGGAGTATTACGGCCGTCCGATCCACTTCGGTGAGTTCGGCTGCCTGACGACCGCCGATCGCGAATCGAGGGAAAACTACTACCGGACCTTCCGAGAGGCGGCCGAGAAAGCTGGGATTGGCTGGTGCCTCTGGGACTGGAAGGCCGGATTCCGCTACTGGAACGAGCCGACCGGCCGTCCGAAGCCCGGGATGCGCGAGGCGCTCTTCGGAGAAAGCGTCCGGCGATCGAGTCGATAGGGCAGGGGGGATCGTCGGCCTCGACTCGGCGGCCGGTAGGCACGTCATTCGCTCGCGGGTACGATGGCAAGTCGTCCTGCGTACGGAGAAACCCCGCCCCGGCCCGCGGAAGATCCCACCGATGACCACCCCTTCGAGCGAACCGGTCCGGAAGGCCAACCGCCTCGCCGGCGAGACCAGCCCCTATCTGCTCCAGCACGCCCACAACCCCGTGGACTGGTATCCCTGGGGCGAGGAGGCCATCCAGAAGGCAAGGACCGAGGATAAGCCGATCTTTCTCTCCATCGGATATTCGGCCTGCCACTGGTGCCACGTGATGGAGCACGAGAGCTTCGAGAATCCCGAGATCGCCACCTTGATGAACGATCGGTTCGTCAACATCAAGGTCGACCGCGAGGAGCGGCCCGACCTCGATCAGATCTACATGTCGGCCGTCCAGGCGATGACCGGCCACGGCGGATGGCCGATGTCGGTCTTCCTAACTCCCGACCTGAAACCGTTCTTCGGCGGGACGTACTTCCCGCCCTCCGATGCACGCGGAATGGCCGGTTTTCCTCGCGTTTTGCTGGGTGTGCATCGGGCCTGGGAAGAGCGTCGCAACGAGATCCGAGAATCGGCCGCCGAGATGACCGAACAGCTTCAGGCTTTCGCCGCACTGCCGAGGAGCCAGGGCAAGCTGGAGGTCTCGCTGCTGGACAACGCGGCCCGGGTGATCCTCCGAAACTTCGATCCAAAGGACGGAGGGTTCGGGCGGGCGCCCAAGTTCCCCCATCCCATGGACCTGAAGGTCTTGCTCCGGCATCACGCCCGGACCCGCGACGACTACGCCCTGCACGCCGTTCGGCACACTCTCGACAAGATGGCCCGGGGCGGGATCTACGACCACCTGGGCGGCGGCTTCGCCCGGTATTCGACCGACGAGCGATGGCTGGTCCCCCACTTCGAGAAGATGCTCTACGATAACGCACTGCTGGCATCGGCGTATCTGGAAGCGTATCAGGCGACCCGAGAGCCCGACTTCGCACGCGTGGCGCGCGAGACGATGGAGTACGTTCTAGGCCGGATGACCGCTCCCGAGGGGGCGTTCTTCTCGACCGAGGACGCCGACAGCGAGGGCAAGGAAGGGAAGTACTACGTCTGGACGCTCGGCGAGTTCGAGCAAATCCTTGGCGCGGATCGAGCGAGGACGTTTGCCCAGGTTTATGACGTCACGCCATCGGGAAACTGGGAACATCAAAATATCCTCAACCTGCCGAAGACGATCGCGCAGGCGGCGAAACTCCTTGGCCGGGACGAGGCCAACCTCCGCGACGAGCTGGATCGATCACGAGCGGAGTTGCTGGCGGTCCGAGACCGACGAGTCCCGCCCGGGAAGGATACCAAGGTGCTGGTCGCCTGGAACGGCCTGATGATCGCCTCAATGGCCGAGGGCGGACGAATCCTGAAAGAGTCCCGCTACCTCGACGCCGCTTCCAGAGCCGCCGGCTTCATTCTCGACCGGATGCGCCAGGACGACGGCCGCCTGCTCCACACCTACAAGGACGGCCGAGCCCGGCTCGACGCCTACCTCGACGACTACGCCGACCTCATCGACGGCCTGACCCGACTGTACGAGGCGACCGGCGAGCCCCGATGGATCGAGTCGTCAATGGAGCTGGCGCGGGTCATGATCGAGGAGTTCCTCGACCCGACCGACGGCGGATTCTTCTATACCGGCCACCATCACGAGGCTCTGATCACCCGCCAGAAGGATTACTCCGACAACGCGACGCCCTCGGGCAACGGGATGGCGGCCACCGCTCTTCTTCGCCTCGGCGCACTGACCGGCCGGAACGATCTTACCGACGCGGGCCGATCGGCTCTGGAATCGGTCCACCTCTTGCTCGACCGCGAGCCGGCGGCGGCCGGTCAGAGCCTGATCGCCCTGGATTTTCTGCTCGCCCCTGTACGTGAGTTCGCGGTGATCTCGGGCAACGACCCAGCCGAGCCTCACGCTGTGCTGGAGGCAGTCGCCTCGCGATTCCTGCCGCACAAGGTCGTCGCGCCCGCGACCTACGAACAGGCCGGCATCCTGGAGAGCAAGGTTCCACTACTGGCCGACCGCCGGCCCCTCGACGGACGGACCACCATCTACATCTGCGAGAATTTTGCCTGCCAGGAACCGGTCCTCGGTGTCGAAGGGGTCGAACGGGCCCTGGGCGATCCGTCTGCCTGAGAGCCTCTGACAGAAGCCATCGAAGGGGACAAATGGGCCCGTATCGGCGGCGGTTGGGGCTCCCACCTCACCTCTGGAACGTCAACCCCGGGTCGTCGGGCGGAGCACCGACGGCCTTGAACTGGAAGTGGGCGTCATCCTTCCAGGTGACCGTTCCGACCATCGGCGGCTGGTCGGGCGGAGTGAGGGCGAGGATCTCGTTGTCGAAGGTTGCCACGCCCTGAAACTGCCGAGACTGCCCTCGATCGGTCACTTTCCACTGGAAGCCCTTGGGAGCATCGAGCGTCAGGGTGATCGCGACGTCTCTTGCCGGCGCGGCCGTCCAGGCTCCGACCAGCCGAGCGAGGACCGGACCTGCGGGCAGCGAAGGTTCCGGGTTGGCCGGGTTCTCCGGCTGCGTCACGACCGCGGCGGGTGGGTTTGAGGCGGGGGTCGTTGAAGGGGTCAGCGCGGCCAGGAGCTGGGCCGAGAGTTGATCGCGAGGCTGGAGCGCGACCACCTGCTTGAAGATCCCCGCCGCGGCGTCGTGGTCTCCCTGGGTCATGTAGAGCGAGGCGAGCAGGAATCGCGCCGATGCCGCCTGCGCATGAGACGTGCAGTAGGCTTCGAGCGCACGAAGTTGCTGCGTGTAAATATCGGTGCTGGGATAGAGCCCGGCGAGGGTTGTCCAGTCCCAGCCTGGTCCGGCTGAGAGCACCGTGTACATCGGGACGGCCGCCTCGTCGTATCGTCCCATCGCGAACAGGCAGATCGCGCGGAATTCGTGCAGCGTCGGGTCGTTCGGAGACTGCTGGATGGCCTGGTCGGCTCGCTTCAGAGCCAGCGGATAGTCGCCCGCCTGGAAGGCTGCCCGGGCGGAGTCGAGGCTTGCGACCGCCTGATCCATCACCGATTGCGAGGGCGGCTCACTCGACAGGTTGAGAGGTTGGGAGTAGTCGTAGACGACCGGCTGAACGATGGTCGTCGTCGGTTGGACGATCGTGGTGGAGGGCATGAAGTACGGATTTACGAAGCTCGAATAGCCCCAGGAACTCCAGAGCGATCCGAGGCCCCAGGAGGCGATACCGATCCCGGCTCCCAGCCCGAGAGCGTTCCACCCCCAGTTGCTCCCACCCCACCCCCGAGCGTAGTTGCCGTTCCAGAAGCCATTGACCCAGCCGGCATGGTAGGCCGCATAAGGATTCGGTCGATATCCGCCGTAGCCGTACGGACCCTGGCCCCAGCCCGCTCGGTTTCCGCCGTAGCCCCAGCCGCCGTAGCCGCCGCGATTGACATTCGTGAAAGAGTTGTTCGTTATATTCGTGACGTTCGTCGGCCGATTGAGGATGTTGTTATTCCCGACATTATTGATTGGCCGGTTGATGTTCGTGTTGCCGCTATTGATTGGCCGGTTGACGTTGTTGCCGATGTTGGGCCGGTTCACGACGCCGAGGTTGTCGCCAAGCCCGGGCCGATTGGGACCGCCGCCGCCTGGGCGAGAGCCGATCAGGCCGCCACTCGGCCCGTTACCGCCTGGACGATTGGCACCGAGTCCGGGCAGAGGGGGCCGATCCGGGTTGGGTCGATTACCCGTTCCACCACCGAGGCCCGGCTGATTGTTGCCGATCCCGCCGAAGGGCGGACGATCCCCGATTCCTCCGCCGCCTGGCCGTGTGCCGGGGTTGGGACCTGGCCGATCCGCCGGGCGATTGGTTCCGATTCCTCCGCCTGGCCGATTGCCCGGGATGCCGCCGGGGCTCGGTCGATTGGTGGGAATCCCGCCGCTGCCGGGTCGGTTCTGTACGCCGCTGGCCGGACGGCTGAGGTTCCCGGGGTTGACGTTCGCTGGACGGCCAGGCATCCCCATCGCGGGGCGGCCCGCCGCGCCGCTGAACGACGGCGAACCGCGGAAACCCGGGTTTCCACCGCCTCGGTTGCCGACCATCCCGCCACGGCGGCCCTGGGCCTGGGCCTCGCTCTGCGTGGTGGCCACAACCATCAGAACGACGATCGCGAGCCTCGAAATCTGCGCCATCGTGGTCTCCTCGACGAGGGGCGTCCTCGGGATGTGGGGATTTCGGACCCGGCGGTCACTTCGTGGTTGTGGGACGTGGCGGCTTGCGGACCATGAGAATCTCGTCAATATCCTGCGAGATGCCGCCGCCGAGGGTCCGGTCCATCGATTTCCAGCGCAGGCTGTCGCTGTTCACGTAGGTCAGCACCTGGGTGGCGGTCGCGACGCGGCCGTCGGGGCGAACGCCGGTCGCCTTGATGACCCACTGGTCGCCCTCGCGCATCCAGAGCCCCTCGCCGTAGCCTCCGCTCGCGTCGAAGACCCACGACTTGATCTGGCGGGTCAGCGGGTCCCAGCCGATTCGCTGATTCCCGCTCAGAGCGGGCTTTCCCTTGACGCGAACGTCGAACGTCCGGAGCAGAAAGTTGCCGTCGTCCACCCAGGAAACCGTTGTCTGGACGACCGCCTCTTCGGTCTCCTCAACCCAGTCGCCGACCAACCACCCCAGCTCCGAGAGGTGGTCATGGGGTGTGAGGTCCCTCTCGGCGGTCTCGTGCGCGACGGCGATCAGCCATCGACCATCGCGCCGGGTGAAGATCGAGGTGAATCGGCCGGGCTGCGGGACCGTACCGGTTGAAGGCCGGAGCTGCGTCAGGCCGGTAGCCCTCGCGAGATCGGGCGAGAGGAAGGAAACCGACTCAACGGTCAGATCGAGCCGGTCTCCCGACGATTCGGCAAGCCTGCCGCGATAATGTTCCTCGATCGCGGCGCGGCCCTTGAGCGTTCCGCCTTCCGTGTCAATGGCCTCGCCCTCCTCGGTGAAGAGCCGGGCGAGGGCGGCCGCGTCTCCCTTCTGGAAAGCCTGCGTAAAGGTGCCGATGACCTCGCGGATCGCGTGTTCGTCCTCGGCTCGGCCGACGGACCTCGGCTCGCCTCCCGATCTGGCATCAACTCCGAGGCGAGGGGCCTCTTGCGGCCCGCTTGCTCCGCACAAACTACCGGCCGCCGCGGCGAAGACGAGGAGCGACGAGACGATCCGCTTCATGATCGTTCCACCTGTTGACGAGGGAGAGAGCCCAGGCCGACCGGGCAGGATGACTTGCCCCTTTCGCTGGTACCAACCTCGTCGAGGAACGGGTCGCCACCTTCCTGGTGTCTAACCTCCTCGTCGAGGAGACCTCGTCATGATGCGAGTGGTCTCGTCGTCGCGTCAAGCAATTCTTTATGCCGACGGTCCGAACCGGGTCCATCCGGGCCCCGACCGAGGAAGCAGGTCCGTCTCGTCCAGCCTGAGAACAGTATCCACCTCACATCCCGAACGGCGACTTGTTGGGATACTCGGCATAGCCCGAACTCTCTTCGGGCAGAAATTCGAGGTGGCAGGCGCACATCTCGTCCTGACTCTGAATCCCGTAACGTACAGGGCGCGGCGGGTGGTTTGGGTTGCGCGGGTTCTCCTCGGAGTTATCGAAGTAGGCGGCGAAGGTGAGGATGGTGTCCTTCGGAAGCCGGACAGGTCGGGCGAAACGATACTGGTCCTGCCAGTCGAAGTCCCAGTCGGTGATCCAGAGGAGCGGCTGAACGGTGCCATCGGGAAGCGTGGCCGAGAGGCGAAACTCCCGGCAGAGATAATGCGCGTGGGGCACGACGGTATAGAGCCGGATGTCGGCCTTGACCCGGGCGGCCTGGATCAGCGGTTGTCGTTTGACACCGGCGGGGATGTTGATCCGATCGGTCGAGATCGAGAGCCCAGCCATCGGCCTGGAGAGCGGGCTCCTGGCGAAGTAGAGTCCAACGCGGGATTGATCGGTCTCCACCTTTCCACTCGGGTGATAGTGGACCTGGAGCACGATGTCGCTCCCGCGGCGGATGACCCGTCCCGATCCTTCAGGCGAGTGTCGGGGGGTGAGACCGGGCGTCCATCCGCCGATGCCGGGATAGGGGAGCTCCATGATGTTCCGGCCTCGCCAGCCCGCGAATCCCGGCGCGGGGTCGCTTTCCTCGCGACGCCGGGCGTCGCCGGTCTCGTCGACGTGGAGTCGGCTGTGATGGACGATCTTGCGGTTGCCCGGGTGGAACTCGACGGCCGTGATCGCGACGTCGCGATCCGCTGGCATCGGTAGCGCGAAGGCGCGGTACGTGTCGAACTTTCCAGGATGCTGCTCCCATGGCCTGGGCATGGTGAGGATGAGGTCGGGCGGTCCGAGCGCCCAGCCCTCGGGAAAGTCTGGCCTTGGCGGAAGGTCGGCTGGATCGCCCTCGGCGCATCCCGATGCGACCCACCGGGCCAGCGTCTCCTTCTCCAGGATCGAGAGCCGGGCCGCGTCGAGGAAGACCCCGGCTCCCGGATGTGCTTTCCAGGGCGGCATCTGCCCCGATTCGATCACTTCCAGAAGGAACGAGGCTCGCTTGGCCGCGTCTCGGTAGGTGAGGAGTGAGAACGGGCCGACCTCGCCCGGTCGGTGGCATCGGGCGCAATTGTTCCACAGAATCGGGGCGACGTGCTTGTTGAACGTGATCGGCTCGTCGAGGCCGGGGCTGGACTCCATCGGAGGGATCGGTTGGCCCCGTCTCGGCTCCTCGGCGATCGTGGGGAGCACGCCGCTCGCGAGAGCCAATAGTGCATTATCCAGGCCCCTTGACCGAGGATGGATCGGGCCCCGATAGACGACCTGTCCGTCCGGCAGAACCACCACGGCGGTTGATGTGCTCGCGATACCGGCCTGGCGCGCGACCCGTTGGCGGGTGTCGAGCAGGATCGGGAACGGGAGCGATCGTTGGGACCATCGACGATCCAACCCGTCGGAGGCGATCGCGGGCGTTGGATCGACGCCGAGGAAGGTGACACTTTTTGGCGCGAATCGACCGACGATCCGATTCCATTCGGCCTCGACCTCCCGGAAATCCGGGCCGTCGGGGGCAAGGAACGCGAGGACCACCGCGGATTTGCCGGCCCATTCGGCAGTCGTATGGATGCGGCCCGAGGTATCGGGAAGGTTTAGCTCCTTGATTGGTCCCGCGCCCGAACCGACGAGTCGCTCGAAGGGGGGTTCGACCCGCGGAAGTTGCTGGAACGAGGCGATCGCCCACCAGCAAATCGGTGGGATCGCGGCGATCACCGCCAGCCGGAGCAAACGCCCCCTCCAGGAGCGTCGGCGAGCGAGTGGCGCCGGATCGGGGCGCCGAAGTCGGGGGGATCGCGTCCGTTGCTTGATAGTCCAGACCATCCGTGCCAGCCTCGTCGCTGCCTCCCTGAGGTGTCGTCTCGGACGTCTCGATTGGAGATTTTGCGAGAATGTGCGAGGCCGTCAACCCCTCTTGTCGCTCGGGCCGGGTCGATTTACGTCGCGGGCGGACGGTACCTCCAGTGATCGATCGGGAGATCGGTGGTGCCGAGAGTCGCCAGGTCGGCGAGGATTCGGCCGATCAGGCACGAGAACTTGAAGCCGTGTCCGCTGCAAGGGCTGGCGACCATCACATCGGGCCGGGCAGGCAGGAAGTCGATGGCGAAATCGTCGTTGGGTGCGACCGTGTACAGGCAGACTTCTGTCATTCCAATGGCGGCGTCGGCCAGCGCAGGGATGTGTACGCGGAGAAAGTCGCGAACGATTGATCGATACGACTCTTCCACGGTCGGCGAATGAGCGTCCGGATCGACCTCCGGACCGGCGTGTCGAGCCGCCTTCACACCGAGGCCAGGAAAATCGGGCATCCCGTAGAAGGCATCGTCCTCATCGGCCCCCTTGTAGATGAAGACCGGGAACTGCCCGATCTGAAACGGAGCGGGATTGGCCGGGCGGAAGTAAAGAACCTGCTGCCGGGTCACTCGGACCGGGACCGGCCAATCGGGCAAGAGCCGCCCGACCCAGGCGCCGGCCGCGACGATCAGGCGGTCGGCCACGATCCGGATGGAGTCGGTTACGATGACCGGGCGGTCGCCGCCAAGATCGATCGCGCGGACGGGCGTTCGGTCGAGGACGAGCGTTCGATCACCTCCGACTCGACGCGCCATCTCGATCTGAATCGCCACCGCTCGAGCGGTGGCGAGAATCCCGGCATCGGGCTCGAAGACGACGTCGTAGCGATCGGGGATTGCAAACGCCGGATGAAGGACGCTAAAGTCTCGTCCCGATCCGCGCCAGGAGGGTACGCCCAGTTCCTCCAGGCTGGCCGCCACCTTCTCTACATAGTCGACACCCGGCGGCGAGAACGAGACACCTCCGGTTCTCAGGTAGAGCGACGTGCCGGCCTCCGCCTCGAGCTCGCGCCATGCCTGGAACGCCGAGGGCATTAGCCGGGCGTATCTCGGATCGGCGTACGAGTGCCGGGTGATCCGGGCGGCGCCGTGCGAGCTTCCACGTGCATGACCCAGCTCGAAGCGCTCGATGATCGCCAACGGCTCGCCCCGACGCGCGAGATGGTACGCGGCGGCCGCGCCCATGGCCCCTGCGCCGATGATGGCGTGCTTGATCTTCAGTGTGTCCATCGAGAGGGATTCTCCTGGAAGCTGGGGACGAAACGCGCTTGCGCGAGCACGTTCGCCGAGGCCAACCGTTCTCGAGCGGCAGAGGCGGCGACTTCGATCATCCGACAGACGCCCGCGTTTCCGGTCCTGGGGGGCTCCAGGCGCGCCGGATCTGCCGGCACGACGCGGATCTTCGGGTTCTCAACCCGGCGGGTCGGCCCTGGTACCGCGAGCCGGGAGGGGACATCTCGAAGAATGCGCTCTATATTCAAGTGTACCTAGAAGCGATGAAAAAGCGATGGTGTTCCTTGATGGTTGATTGACATCCCCCGGAACCCGGCGTAGATTATCGGTTCCCGAACCGACCTTCTCGCCCGAGCGACGCTCCTGCCCACGCTCGGTAACCTACTGAAAGCAGTCGGGGCGAGGCGGCCTCGGGTTTGCGCCGGTCGTGATCGCGGCGACCCGTGCGGGATGGAGCGAAGCGGCTCGATCGGCGGGGATGGCGGCGGGAGTCGAGCGGGAGAAGCGGAACGTGATGGACTTCGCCCGGACTTTCCAGGACCTGATCAATCGGCCGACCGGGACGGAGTTGGTGATCGCGCTGGCGGTCTCGGCCGGGCTGCTCCTGATCGGCCTGATGTTAATGCTCGCGAAGCGGCGGTGGATTGGGGCGACGTTGGGGGTGGTTGGCCTGCTTGCCTCGCTCGTCGTGCTGACAATCGTGGACCAGCAAACGGTGACCCACCGCGACAGCGCCAGCGTGACGGTGATCCGGCCGCGATATCGCGAGCGGGTCCGGTCGATGGCGAGTTGGTCGAGGCTCACCCTGCCGATGGCCGCCATCGCCGTGCTGACGATCGGATGGATCGCGGCGCGTCGACGGCTCCGGAAGAGCGTTCCGGGAATACTGAAGGCCGGTCGGATGCACCTGTTCCTCAAGGAATACGAGGCTGCGGTCGCGGAATTCGCGCGAGCGATTCGGATTTCACCGTACCTCGCCGAGGCTTACAGTGGACGCGGGATGGCGTATTCCGGCCTGGGCGATGTCGAGCGAGCGCTGGCCGACTACGAACGGGCCATCGAGCTGGATCCTCGACTGATCCCGGCCCTGATCCAGCGGGCCCGGCTTCGGACGGAATCCGGAAACCTCGACGGAGCGCTCGAGGACCTGAATCGGGTGATGGAGATCCATCCGAGCGACCCCGAGCTTTATCTCCATCGCGGGGCCTGCTTTCTCAAGCAGGGGCAATTGATCGACGCCACGGCCGATTTCCACCGAGTGCTGAAGTTGACCAATCACTCCGATTTCGCGGAGCCGGCCAAGGCGCACCTGGTGGAGATTGAACGGATCGCGGCCGGGCTGCCGATCTCCTCACCGTCGCCCGAATCCAACGGCGTGCCAGACACCGCCGGCCTGCCCGCGCCCGAGTCGAACAACCCGATTGGGTAGACTCGGCCGCAACGATCGAACGAGCGAGACGATTGAGCCAGCTCACGAATTCCCCGCGGCGAGAAAGCCGTCCCAACTCGTCGCGGTGAGAACGCGCTCGCTGAGGGTCTTCAGTCGTTCGAGATCGTCCATCGCCTAGATCCGAGCGCGGGTGGCCCTGGGAAGCCGACCTGCCCCGGATCCGGTAGATCCGATCAACCCTTGGCCGGGACCGTCGAGAGATCGGTGTCGGCGACCTCGCCCGGTTCCTCGACGCCCAGCCCAGGAGAGGTTAGCCAGGATCGTGGATCGCGCCGAAGGAGATCCTTCGTCGTGACCTCGTAGGGTTTTGGTATAGGATGGGGTCAAGCCCGGGAGCGTCCAACCATCTCCTCGGGGCGGACCCACTGATCGAACTCCTCGCCCGAGACCGAGCCTAGCTCGATGGCCGAATCACGCAAGGTGACTCCCTTCTCGTGGGCGTTCTTGGCGATCTTCGCGGCGTTGTCGTACCCGATGCGCGGGTTCAGCGCGGTGACGAGCATGAGCGACTGCTTCAGCAGTTCGTTGATCTTCTCGCGGTTCGGCTCGATTCCGCGGGCGCAATGTTCCTCGAACCCCAGGCAGGCATCGGCGATCAGGCGGGCGCTGTGGAGGAAGTTCTGGATGATGAGCGGCTTCATCACGTTGAGCTCGAAGTTGCCGAGCGCTCCGCCGAAGTTGATCGCGACATCGTTGCCCATCACCTGCGAGGCCACCATGGTCATCGCCTCGCTCTGCGTTGGGTTGACCTTGCCCGGCATGATCGAGCTTCCCGGCTCGTTCTCGGGAATGGAAATCTCGCCCAGACCGCTTCGTGGGCCCGAGGCCATCCAGCGGACGTCGTTGGCGATCTTCATCAGCGAGGCCGCGAGCGTCTTGAGGGATCCGTGGGCGAAGAGCAACGCATCGTGGCCTGAGAGCGCCTCGAACTTGTTCGGCGCCGTCACAAACGGATACCCGGTGATTCGGGCGAGTTCGGCGGCGACCCGGACAGCGTACTCGGGATGAGTGTTCAACCCGGTTCCTACCGCTGTTCCGCCGAGCGCCAGTTCGCAGAGGTGCGGGACCGACTCCTCGACGTGCTTGAGGCCATTGTCGAGCAGTTGGACCCAGCCGGAAATCTCCTGGCCGAGCGTCACCGGTGTGGCGTCCATCAGGTGGGTCCGGCCGATCTTGACGAGATGGGCGTACTCCTCGGCCTTCAGGGCGAGCGTCTCTCGGAGCCTCTGAACGGATGGGATCAGTCGCGCCCTGAGGATTTCGACGGCCGCGATGTGCATGGCCGTCGGGAAGACGTCATTGGACGACTGGCCCATGTTGACGTCGTCGTTGGGGTGGACCTTTCGCTTCTCACCTCGCTCGCCGCCGAGGATCTCACTGGCTCGGTTGGCAATCACCTCATTGACGTTCATGTTCGTCTGGGTGCCGCTGCCGGTCTGCCAGACGACCAGGGGAAACTCGCCGTCGTGCCGGCCAGCGATCACCTCGTCGGCCGCCTCGATGATCGCCTTGCCGATCGCCGGATCCTTGAACTTTCCGAGGTCTCCATTCACCTGTGCCGACGATCGCTTGACCTTCGCCAGCGCATGGATCAGCTCGATCGGCATCCGGTCGCCGCTTCCGCCGATCCGGAAATTCTCCAGAGACCGCTGCGTTTGCGCGCCCCAGAGCCGATCGGCCGGGACTTGCATCTCCCCCATGGTGTCCTTCTCGATTCGATATTCGATGGCCATGTTCGTTATCCGTGGTCAGTAGTCCGTTGCCCCGAAAACACCTTTGCCTACGAATAACCGACCGGGGCCTCGCTGACTACAGCCAAGGTACAAAGGACCGAGTTCATTTGCCGATGCAGAATCGGCGGAAGATGCGATCGAGGATGTCGTCGGTGACGACAGCGCCAACGACCTTGCCCAGTTCCTCGACGGCCAGACGAAGGTCGAAGGCGATTAGCTCGTCGCCGGCGCCGATCTGGATCGATTCCGAGCCGGAGCGAAGGGCTTCGATGGCGGCGAGAAGGCTTCCTCGGCATCGTCCGGCTGTCCCGATGGGGAGGTTCGCTCCCGAATCGCCGTTTCGGAGGGCCTCGGCGATTGCGGTTTCGAGCACGGCGAGGCCCTCGCCGGTTTTCGAGCTGGTGGCGATCGGGCCGGAAGCGACGCGTCGATCGGCCTCGTCGATCCGGGTTTCGACGTGCAGCCGAGGCCGACCGTCCCGGTTCGATACGGGCCGGGGTCCCCAGGGTGCCGGCCAGCAGTCGAGCAGCAGGTCAGCGCGGTCGGATTGCCGGGCGCGGTGCTCTTGGGCCCGTGATTCCAAGGCGTCCGCGGCTTCCTCGATGCCGGCCGTGTCCACCAGTTCGACCGTCAGACCGTCGCAGGCGACGAGGGCGGTCAGGTAATCGCGGGTCGTTCCGGCCATCGGAGAGACGATCGCTCGGTCTCGACCTAACAGGGCATTGAAGAGCCGGCTTTTGCCGGCGTTGGGGGGCCCGACCAGGACCACCCGGGGATATCCCTCCGGCCGATTTCGGTCGTCGAGCCGGCGGGCCAGGTCGGTCAAATGGTCGGCCGCCTCGTCCAGCCCCGCGGAGAGGATCGATCGCTCGACCGGGTCGACATCGGGTTCATCGACGAAGTCGAGGCTCGCTTCCAGGCCGGCGACGACATCCAGAATCCGGTCTCGCAGAGCGAGGATCGGGCCGGAGAGCCCTCCGGCAAGTTGCTGAAGGGCGGCATCCAGTTGCGAGGCGTTTGTTGCCTCGATCACGCCGAGAACGGCCTCGGCCCTCGTTAGGTCGATCCGTCCCGAGAGAAATCCGCGGAGCGTGAACTCTCCCGGCTCGGCCGGACGGGCACCCCGCGTCAGGCAATGCGTCAGAAGGAGGTCAAGAATCGGGGGCGAGCCGACCACGTGAATCTCGGCGATCGCCTGGCCGGTGTAGGTTCGCGGCGCCGGCCAGAGTGCGACCATCGCCGGAAGGCGAGGCGTCAGGCCGTCGATGGCCAGTTTACCGGAGCCAATCTCAGGGTATCGGGGCGCGGGCCAGGGCCGATCGGGATGGAAGGTCTCGATCGCGATCGGCCAGGCCCGAGAACCCGAGAGTCGGACGATCCCCCGCGCCGAGGGACCAGGCGGGGTGGCGATGGCCGCGATCGTCTCAAGGATGTCCATGTTTCAACGTCGACGCGGCCGGGGCCGAGGATCACCCTTTTCCTTGTCGCGGTCACGCGGCTCCCGCTCCTCGACTCCCTTGCGGTACGTCGTGTCCTTCCGTGCCTCTTCGAGAACACGCTCCCAAAACTGCGCGAACTTGCCCGATCGCTTCCCGTCAACATTGGGTGCGGCAGGAGGATTCTTGCCGCCCCGAGGCGACGGGCTTCCGCTCCTCGGTCCGCCGCGGGGCCGGGAACGGTTGTCTTCCTCGGCGTCCGAACCATCAACCGGCTTCAACTCGGCGTGCGTCAGCTTCGGCAGAAGTAACCGCTCGCCGAGCGCCCAGAGGCTGCTCGTGATGAAGTAAATGCCCAGTCCCGAGGGAACCTTGTAGAACATCACTCCCATGAACACCATCATGTATTTCATCATCTTCTGCGACTGCTCGGCCTCGGGCGTCGTCGCCGGCGGCGCGAAGAGTTGCGTCTGGATGATCATCAAGGCGATGACCAGGAATGGCAGCAGGTTGAACCATTCTCCCAGGAACGGGATTTCGATGTTCCCGGGGAACTTGAACATCATGTCCGGCGCGGCGAGGTCGTTGATCCAGAGGAATGTCGCGTGGCGGAGCGGGACGCTCGTGTTGAGCGCCTGCCAGAGTCCCATGAAGATCGGGATCTGCACCAGTGCCGGGATGCAACCGCTCATCGGGTTGGCGCCGTATTTCTTGTAAAGGGCGAAGGTCTCCCGGGTGAGCTGTTCCTTGTCGTCCTTGTACTTCTCCTGGATCGCCTTGAGGTGCGGCTGGAGGGCCTGCATCTTCTGAGCGGTCATCGCCTGCTTGCGGCCGAGCGGGAACATCATCGCCCGGACGAGCATGGTCAGAAGAATGATCGCGATTCCGTAATTGCCGTTCTCCCAGCCGAAGACGCGAGCGACGGACTGCGTCAGGCGATACATCATCGCGAGGGTCGGCGTGATGACGGAATGGGCCAGCCAGGGCGCCAGCGGAACCCAGGTCTTGCGGTAGGTGGCCAGCGTTTCCGCCCCATAAGGACGCAAAGCTTCGCTCGTCTTGGGTCCAGCGAAGAGCCGGTAAGTGTGGGAAACCGACTCTCCGGCGGCAATTTTGATCGGCTTCGAGGTCAGCCGGAAAGTGATGTCGGATTTCTGGAGCGAGTCTTTCTGCTTGTGGGCTAGCGCGACGGTACGGTCATCCCAGCGGTTTTCCGGCCCTGTGGGCGGGGGCACAGGCGCGATCAATGTGGCGAAATACTGGTCCTCGACACCCGCGAATCGGAGCGGAAGAGCAGTATTCTCGGGCGGCTTCTCGCCGGCGTTGGCGATGTCGTAGGCCGAGGTCGTCACCACGTCCACGGTCCCGCTCGGTGAGATCGGGCCGAAGACCAGGTCGAGGAACGTACCGGTGTACCACTCACCCTCAATCGGGATACCGTGCGGCCCCATCAGGTTGTAGACGACCTTGCGATCACGGCCCGGACTCTCGAACTTCAGTTCCATCTCCAGGCCGTCGATTCCCTTGCCGAGGCGGAAGGTCTTGGTGACGACCACGCCCGACGGGCTCGTGGTTCGAAAGACGATCTCCTCCCCCTCGACCTTCGCGCCCGAGGCCGGGTCGATCACCGAGGCCGGACGCCGGAGCTTTCCGCTCTCACCGGGAACGACCTCCCAGAGGGTTGAATCAAGCCAGTCCTCAGCACCTCGGGCGTTGATCGGGGATTCCTCGCCCTCGGGCACGACCGGCGGAGCACCCTCGGATCCCAGCCCCAGGTTCAACGTGAGCGAGTCTGGCCAGTTTTCGCCGTTCACAAGCTGGAGCGGATGCTTGATGGCCTTGTTATTGTCGTATTCCGCATCCCATCGCGATGAGGTCAACGAGGAGATCCCGGCGCCCTTCTGCGAGAGCCGGGCCTCAAGTCGGTAGCCGCCCGGAGTTCTGTCAGTCTCCGAGCCAAGGATCAACTCCGAGGGCTTTACAACCGCGACCTCGGTTTTCTTCTCGATGGCAGCCGTCGTTTCGGACTTCGACGACGGGGCATTCTTGGCCTTGGCCTTGGCCTCGTCCTTGGCCTTGCCCTCATCCTTGGCCAGCCCGTCCTTGCCGGGCTTGCGAGCGGCCTCAGCGGGGCGGTCTTTCTTTTCGCTCCAGGCGGCGACGGGCTGATTTTGTGCGGGCTTATTCGGCGGCGGTGCCAGACCAAGCAGTCGCATGATGTGAGGAAGACCCCACAGCCAGGCGATCATCAGGACAATGAACAGGATGAAACGCTTCTCATTATTCATGTTGGAGCAACCCTTGCACCGGCATCGCTAAGGATCGGGGCCGGCTCCCGATCCTCACGATACCGGACAGCCGGACACGGGGATCTCGTGGAATCGTTAGCCAGGAGAGACGCATGCGGGAGCGGTCTCTTCCCCACCCCGCCTTCTCCGCGAGTCCTGGCCGTTACGCATCCGGATTCGGTCTCAATCCCAATCTTCCCGGTAGAACTTGCAGGCCCGCGTCGGGCCGGTGAATGTCGGGGGCCTCACGGTAGTCGCCGCGAGGGCCCCTCTGGTGGGCAGGTCGATCAGGCGGGTGGCGCCGGACGTCCGCACGGCGACGACCCGGGCGTCCAGGATGACTTGCGACGATCGGGATTTCAGGGCCTATCGTCCCTGCCGAAGCCGATCCCCAAGGAACGGCTCCAGTTCGGGTATTGAGTAGATTTTCCGGATCGTCGTCTCAAAATCGTAAGGCAAGCGGCGGTAGGTGATCTTCGGAGACCGGACCGGGGTGGCGGTCGCGGCCTCCTCGGGAGTCAGACCATCGGCCAGGCCGTCGTCGAGAAGGATGTAGCAGGCCCGGTTGTCGCCGTCGCGCGGCTGTCCGACCGATCCCACGTTCACCATCACCTTCCCCTCGCCCAGGGTATATTCCTGGTCGATCTCCTCGGGAGAGAAGAACTGGAAGCTTTCCGTGAAGACACCGGGGACGTGAGTATGCCCCTGGAAGCAGTAATGACCGACGAGCTGGAACAGACGCTCCATCTTCCGGTGATTGTAGATGTCCTCGGGGAAGATATACTCGCTCAGCGGGTTACGCGGCGATCCGTGGACGAATAGATACGGCCCGTAGCGATAGGTTCTGGGCAGTTCGCCCAGGAACTCCCATCGCCGCTCGTTGTTTTCCTTGTCGCCGGAACTTTCTAGCTGCTCTCGCGTCCAGAAGATCGCCCGCTCGGCCCCGATGTTAAATCCCTCGGGGTCAAACATCGCCCCCTGGTCGTGATTCCCCAGCAAGGTCACCCGGCTGTTTTCCATCACGAGGTCGATGCACTCGCGAGGATTGGGCCCGTACCCGATGATGTCGCCCAGACAAAAGACCTCAGTGATCCCCTGGGCCTTGATGTCGTCGAGCACCACCTCCAGGGCTTCGAGGTTCCCATGAATATCGCTGATCAATGCGCGGCGCACCGAAGGGAGACCTCCGAAACCGAGGGGCCCGGCGGAGCGATACCCAGTCTGCCTTGACATGCACTGGGATCTCGACCGCACCTCATTTCATTCCTTAGTTTAGTGTAGACGGCTCTTCAAGCATAGAGAAAATCCGAGTCGGGGGTCAAGTTCACGCCGTCATGATCCCGAACAGAAATGCGGAACCGAGGCGCGCGACCGTTACAATCCGAGATTCCAGGGAGTCTCGACCGTCCGAAAACCTGGTGGGAGAGGATCGACGACACATCATGATCTGGCTGGCAATGGATACTTCCACGGATCGAGCCGTCCTTGCGGTCAGGGATCGATCGGGTGCGATCCAGGCCGAGACCTTCGAGGCCGGACGGCGGCACGGACGCGACCTGATCCCCTGGCTGAGGGACCTTCTTGGGACGGCGGGTCTCTCGGTGGACGACCTCGAAGGGATCGCGGTCGGACTGGGCCCCGGTTCTTACACGGGGACTCGCGTGGGGGTCACGGCCGCGAAAACCCTGGCCTACGCGACGGGCGCCCAGTTGGTCGGTCTCGACACCCTGCAAGCCATTGCCCGGAAGGCACCTGCGGACGCCCGCTCGATCTCGGTGATCGCGGATGCTCAGCGGGGCGAGGTTTACGTGGTGGAACTTGTCCGTCCGAAGCCGGGAATGGTGCCGGTTCCTCGTGGGGAAACCCGGATTGAGGGGCTCGCATCCTGGCTCGGAAGGCTGGAGACCGGTACGGTTGTGATGGGGCCTGCGCTTGATTTGCCACGGATCCGCTCCGCCGTGCCGCCCGAGGCGATGGCGGCCGTCGATCATCCGGGCTCGCCGGCCGGGGAAGATCTGATCGCGATGGCCGACGAGGCGATCGCGTCGGGCCGGGTGGAAAATCCCTGGCTGCTCGAACCGTTGTACCTGCGCCGAAGTGCCGCCGAGGACCAGTGGGACGCCCGTCTCGCTCGATAGGCGGGGCCAGCACGTTGGATCACCTCCGATCGCCAAGTTGAAGCATCTTTTATGACCACCGCGAACCAGGAACGGACCCAGACGGCCTATGGCCTCCAGTGGAATCGATACCGGATCCTTCGTCCGGAGGAGGATCGCGCCACGTTCCGCAACCGGACCGGGTTCTCGCCGGAAGACCTGAGGGGCCAGACGGTTCTTGATGCAGGCTGCGGGATGGGGCGTTACCTTCGGATCGCGGCCGAGTCGGGGGCGCGCCGAGTGGTCGGGGTGGATCTGAGCCTGGCGGTCCTGGCGGCCCGAGAGCTGACGGCCGACCTGCCGAACGTCTCGGTCGTCCGGGGCGATCTGCTCCGCCCGCCGTTCACGCCCGGGAGCTTCGACCGAATCTATTCGCTGGGCGTCCTCGATCACACCCCCGACCCCCGGTCGGCGTTCCTCTCGATCGCCCGGCTACTCCGTCCCGGCGGCCGGATCGCGGTCTGGGTCTACCCACGCGAGCGGCCGGTCGTCGAGGCAATCATGGACGCCCAGCGCGCCGTCTCGTCGAGGCTCCCCGTTCACGTTCTGGAGCGGCTCTGCCGGATTGTGGCACCGATTGGTGGACTGAAACGCCGGTGGCTCTCGAGCCGGACCTGGATCGTGCAGCGGGTCGGGGTGGCGCTTCATCTGGCGACAATCGGCGTCTCGATGCACCCCGATCCCGAGGTCCGCGTCTGCGACACCCTCGACTGGTATGCTCCGCGCTACCTTTTCCGCCACACGGCCCAGGAAGTCGCTGGCTGGTTCGCCGAGGCCGGACTCGTCGACGTCGTCGATCTCGCTAGCGATCAGCGATTCTTCCACGAGGGGCAGGGCAACGGCGTGAATCTCTCGGGTAGGCGGCCAGAATAAGCGGTACGGGGATGACGGAAGCCGACCCTCGCGTTATGCTTCGGCTCGCGTCGTTGTCGCGAACCGCTCCGCGAGGGAGGATTCCCCCAAATGCCGTTCCAGCCGGGATTTGAACAACCCGAGGCCGAGGCCCTGCTCGCGATGCTGGCCCCGATGGAGGGCCTGGCTCCTCCGCTTCCGTCGCCGCCTCTTCCTCTGGGCTGGGTCAAAAGCCTCGATTCGCATTCCCTTGGAGTTTTCGACAACAAGTGGGAGCTCTGGCACGACCCAGCGCCGGGGTCGGGCCGCTTCGCCTTGCTGGTCCGTGGGACCGTGCCAAAGGCGGGCAGCATCATCGACGACCTGCTCTCGGTGATGATCCCGGCCACTGGCAAGATCATGGGGTGGGATTACCGATTCGCGGTCGACACCGCGGCCGGGGTCCATCTCGGCTTCGCTCTGGCCTCGCTGGTGATTCTGTGGGATCTCACCGATGGCGTCCTCAAGCGGCTGCCGAGCCTGGTCCCGCCCGGCAGTGAGGTCTACATCGCCGGGCATAGCCAGGGCGCCGCGATCGCCACTCTCATTCGATCGTACCTCGCGCACACGACAGCGCCGCCGGTTCCGGACTGCACGTACAAAACCTATACCTTTGCCCTGCCAAAACCCGGCAATGCCCGATATGCCGACGAGTTCAACGCCGAATTCGTCAATCCGGGCATGGCCTACCGCGTTACCAACTCGCTCGACTGGGTGCCGCAGTCTCCCTTGACGCTCGAATCGTTCACCGACGTCAACACGCCGAACCCGATCAGTGTCTGGTTTACGGCCCGGTTATTCCTGGAGCCGGTCCACCTCGCGATCTCGGCGCTGAGGGACGCTATCCACCTCGCCCAGGTCACCCGGCACAAGCCGCAGCTCGACCACCTCTCGCAGAAGCTCAACGGTGTCCCGCTGGCGACGGCCTCGGCGATGGGCCTACCGACGGACCTGCCGCAGATCCTCCCTTCGCTCGACTTTGAATCATGCGGATCGCCGTTCACGCTGATAGGGAGGCCGGGGATGAATCCCAACAACCCGCACGATTTCTTCTGGCAGCACCATGCCGCGATGTATTACCTGCTGCTGACGGGCGGGTCGATCCCGGCGGTCGCCGCCGTCGCGGCGGCGGCGGCGATCGTTGCGCCGGACTGTGAGCCGGTGTGAGTCAGGGGCGACCGTCCTTCGTCAGCTCCCATCGCTCCCCGAAGAAGCCAGCCGCGACGATCTTTCCCGGCGCCCGGGAAGTTACGGGCTGGTCGATGTCGACAACCGCGTAGTCGGGGAGCCTGGGCACCTGCCGGGCGTTGCTCAGGTAGTCGTACTCGCGGAAGGTGAACCCGCTGTTGATCACGACGTAACGCTTCGGGTTGAGCGGGTTCGGATAGATGAGCACCGGGAGGTGATGCCCGGCGTCGTACGTTGTCTCACCAAGCCGGACGCCGTCCCGGCTCCATCGGATCGGGAGCTTATCCGCGATCCTGCCTAGGACGGCGTTGCTGCTCGGGTCGCCCCAGAGGACGAGGTTGTTTCCGGCGATCTCGGCATCGTCGATCTCCCTGTCGTCCTTGATTCGGGCGACGCCCCGGAATTGCCTGCGCCAGTGGTCGGCGGTGTGTTTCATCTCGCCATCGACCCACTTCGCGACCTTCTCATTCATCGCCGAGCCGGTCGGGCGGACCATGAGGAAGCGATCCATGAAGGCGTCGTCGATCGGCCCTTGCAGGCCGTGACGCTTCCGGAGGGAGCCATCGTCGTCCGAGGAGACCGAGGTCCAGCGGCCGTCGACCTTCCGGAAATGGGCCGTCCACGAGCGGTCGGAGCGCGGGCCGGGGGCTTCCACCGGAGTCCCGTCGATCGTTACCGACTGGCCCCCGAGTTTCGCGAGAACGTCCGTCGGCAGCACTCCGGCCGGGAATTGCAGTGTCAGTGCCGAGACGTTGACGGTCGAGAGGGAGACGAGTTGATCCGGGGCGGCCCTCAGGCTTGCCTCAACCTTTGCCCGCTCCCAGTGGTGCTCAAGCCCGTCAATCTGGACCCAGAAAGACTGGTTGTACCGGAGCGTCCAGGTGGTGAACCGGACCGTCATCGGCAGAGGGTAACGCTCTTGCTCGGCGATCGCGTCGATCCGTCGATTAATCTCGGCCTTCGCCTCCGGTGTGTAATGGTGCTTCGCCTTCTTGCCGATGACGTGCGTCAGCTCGATCCCCTCGGCCTTGAGAGCCTTCGCCATCATGTCGGCGGCCTGCTTCTGGTGGTCGTCCTCGCCGCTGTAGGCGACGGTCGGCAGGTTGGCGAGATTCAGCGCGTAGTCGGTGCTGTCGTAAAGATGCCAGAGCTTTTGCTCGTACCAGGTCGGCTTGACCGCCTCTTTCTGGAAGACCTTGAGGAAGTCGGCCGTTTCGGAGAAACCGGCGCCCGGGGCGGCGGCGACCCATCGATCCGGGTAATGCACGGCGAACTGCCAGCACGCGGCGCCTCCCATCGAGAAGCCCCGCATCACAATCTGGTACTCATTGATTTGATAATGAGACTTGATGCTGTCGATGGTCTCGAAGAGGTCAACCTCGCCAGCGAATTTGTTGGCGTTGCAGTACCGACCGTAGGGATGGACGACGATCGCATCGCGAGGCGTGAACTCGCCCGGCGACTTCTCGCGCTGGGCGAGAAAATTGACCTCGCTCAGGGTTTCGCCCCGGCCGTGGCACCAGACGTCGAGCCGATATCGATGGGGGCTCTCGGGATCGTACGATTTCGGGACGACCAGCCCGTACGGCTGGACGGAGCCGTCGATCTTCGAGACGTAGCCGCGGACGACCAGCCCGGTGGCCGAATCCCAGGGGGCGTGCCCGTCGCGCAACTGTCGGGCTCGCTCCATCCCGTGGCGGAGCAGGTCCTTCGCCGTCCGGATCTCGCCCGGCTTGAAGAACTCGCCGTATTCGAGGGCGTCCTGGACGGCCTTGTGATAGACCTGCACGTCGGGGAGGAGCGCCAGAAGGGTGGGCTTGCCCTTCAGCGTCTGGCGGAGCGCCTCGATCTGCCGACCAAGCTCGTCGATTCCGGCCTTGATCTCCAATCGATCGGCATCGGGGACGGCGATCCCCTTCGGCGGGACCGGTCGGACGTTGTCGGGGAGGTTGTCGCGCGGCCCGTCAGCGCGGGCGGCAAGGGAGACCAGGATCAGGAACGAGGCGGCGAGGCGGGCCGTCATCGGGTGGGACTCCAGGATCGAGGGAGGCGTCCATCGGTTGCGATTTCTCCACAATCTAGCGAGTCGGAAGTCCCGGAGCCATGCTCCAGCGGGTCTCCAAATGGACTCAAGTTTTCTCCGATCCGGGCCGACGGACGCGATTGACCTTCCCGGCGATCGGTCGTATCATCCCGCGCGGCTCGGTCTCGGTCCTTCGAAATCGATCGGGCCTCGGATGGACTCGACGAGCATACGAGACAAGGGAGGTCGTCGCATGGGCATGGCTCCAGGATGGATGGTTCTCGCGATCGCGGTATTGGGTCAAGCCGAAGGCCGACAGGGCGGCGTCCCGATCGAGTACCGGGTGAGCATTGTGGATGTCGAGGACCTGAGCTGGCGCGACGCCGCTTTCCCCCGGCTCACCCCCGTCTCGCGCCAGGGCTCGGCGACCATCTGGACCGCACCCACCTCGGTGGCGAAGCGTCTGGCTGGCGACCGGGTGAGGAATGCCGTGGTGCGGATGATCCGGGCGCCGAAGGTCACGGCCTGGGCCGGTACCCCCGCGCACGTCTCCACTCGCACCGATCGCCAATTCATCACGCACGTCTCCTGGGAGCCCGGCGACGTCGCCTCATCCGTATCTAGGAACGAGACCGTCCGCACGGGGACCGTCGCGACCATCGCCGGACGCAAAATGGACCAGGGTATTCTTGTGAAGATGGTCTTGCAAGATACTCAGGTGCTCAATGTCCACCTGATGAAGTTGACCGGCGATCGGCAGGCTCCGAAGGATTCGGCCACGAGCCGAACGTCCTTCCAGCCGCCGCCGCTCCCCTGCGAGAACAAGGAAGCCTGTTGCGCTGGCACGGGAGAAGAGAAGAAGGCCGAGGCGGCCCCGAAACTCCCGATGCCGATCGCCCCGGCGGGCAAGTTCTCGACGACCGGTGGGATCTCCGAGCGGAAGCCGATGGTGGCTGACGTTCCGTTTCTGGTCGAGGTCCCCGAAATCGGCGATCAGGAGGTGGCCGGCGAGTGGCTGATCCCGAAGGATGGGGTTTTGCTCGTGAGCTTCGGGCCCCACACGATCGCCGATCGCGACGGCAAGGCGGTGATCCATGAGCGGCTGGCGATTGTCGAGGCGAGCGAGGCCGCGACGCCCATCCCGCCGCCGACCCCCGCTCCGGTTCGATCGTCCAGGTCGACCCCGTCGATGAGCGTTCCGGCCTTGCCGGCCTCAGCGCCCATCGCCCCGCGTTTCGCCGCACCGGCGCCGATGCCTGCACCCGCGAAGGTCGCCGAGATGCCGCCGATGCCCTCGCGATCGATCCCTCAGGGCTATCATCAGGACGGCAAGCCGGCCGAACTGCCGGCCCTCCCCGAGGACGCCGCCGATCCCGCCGCCGATGACGATGACAATTCGGCCGAGACACGTCCCACCCCGCAGGTGCGGAAGCCTCGGACGACCAACGAATCCGCCCCGATGAAGCGGGAGCCCGACCCGGCGATGAAGAAGGCGCAGTACGTCGCGCCGTCGAGTTTCCCGATTATCCCCACGCTCTTCCAGCCAGTGCCGACGGTCGGCTTGCAGTTCCTGGTCCCGATCCAGCCGATCGCGATCCGGTTGCCGTTCAACCGGCGGATGGAGATCGAGATCTACGGGCGAATCGTCCGAGCCGAGACAACGCCCAGCCAGCCGGCCCCGCCCCAGATAGTGAAGGGCTCGACCACCACCACGAAGTAACGCGGAGTGCCGAGAAAGGCAGGAACCACGAAAAACACGAAGGACACGAAAAAAGCCCCAGGATCATCGAGCAGGGATCGGAGATCTCACCGACGAAGGGGCAGGGGCCATTCGACCCATTGGCCCCACCCGGAATTCCAGCCCTTGTCTTCTTTCGTGTCCTTCGTGTTTTTCGTGGTTCCTGTCTTTCGATCTATCCCTAAAACAAGCGTGATATAGGGCTGTATTTCTCATGTACCGTGGGCGAAGCGAGTACGGAGTGTCTCCGTGCCGGGGGCTCATCCCCGGTCCACCGCCCGCTCTGCTCTTCGCTTCACGGCTCACCCCTCTCACGGTCAGAAGGACCACACGGACCGGGGCATCCGGACCCCGGCTTCGATGTCGCCGGCCTCAGCACAGCCAGCCGCCGTGCAACCGCTCCACCAGCCTCAGAAACGTCCCGTTCCACCGTTTCCACGACAGCAGCCGGTAGATCAACCGCCGGCTCCCCCGCACGATCTGGCACGGCCGCTCGATCATCGCCGCGCAGAACGTCCGGAACTCCATCCGCAGCAACTCCCGCTTCTCCGCCCGATGCGCCTCGGCGTGCCGCGGCGACTCGGGCAGCAGCAACGCCGCCCACGCCTTGAGGCTCCAGGCCAAGGCAGCCATCACCATGTACGCCCAATTGCTCTCCAGGTCGTCCACCGGCGCCGTCAGGGCATGCACACCGGTCTTGAGCTGCGACAACAGGTTCTCCTGGTCGCACCGACCATTCGCCGCGAGGACCAGTTGATCGGCCGGCAGCGTCCGGTCGTTGGTGATGAAGAAGAAGTAGCGGTACTCCTCGAACAGCCGCAACTGTCCTTTCTCGTGCGCCAGCCGCTTCCGCAGCACGATCACCCGGTATTCCCGGTCGCAGGCCGTCGGCCGGTAGGGGAACTCGGCGACCATCTCCTCCAGCGTGTGGATCGCCTCGAAGCCCCGCTCCCGGACGATCGCCGCCTTGTGTCGCTCGCGCCGTTCCCGCGGCACGGTCTTGATCGGCCGCACCGGCCGCTCCAGGTAGCCAAACGCCGCCTCCGGCAGCCCCTCGGCCAGCGTGATGAGGTTGGGCCGCGCGTCGATGCCGAAGAGGAAGCGGAGATCGCCGGCGTCGTCCCAGCGGTCGAGGTGGGTGGTCTGGGTGAAGTCGGTATCGCCTCGCAGCAGCAGCGAGCGGAAGCCGGCCTCGCGGCACAGGCGGATCGCCCGATCGAGGAAGCTGGCGGCCTTCTCGTGCGAGGGGCGGTTGCCGGGGCGATTGACCAGGAACAACGGCTCGGCGGTGTTGGCCAGCGAGACGACCAGCGGGTGATAGCCCCAGGTGCCGTCATAGGCGATGTCGACGCCGCCCTTGCACGCCCCGCCGGTGGCGACGAGCGTCCCGTCGGCGTCGATGACGGCCTCATCGAAGAACGCCTCGGGCTGCTCCTTCCAGACCCGGGTCCGGGCGTCGTTGATGGCGTCCATCAGGTCCAGCACGTCGCCGACGCCGAAGCGGCGGCAGAAGTCGCCAGCGGTCGTGGGGTCGGGGATACGCTCGGCGCCGATGGCGTCGAGATAGACCTCGTCGTTGCGGCGGATCTCGAGGTGCTCGAGCCTCCGGCCGCCGGCCAGGATGTTGAAGGCGATGTTGAGGACGTGATCCGACTCATGGTAGGGGAGGTGGCGTTTCAGGAGGTGGAGGCGGCGGTTGATATCGGCGACCAGGCCGGTGCGGCGGGCGAGCAGGAGCATGGCGCCGATGCCGCCGGCAGCGATCCCGCGGGCGCGGTCGGCCAGTTCGTAGTGAATGGTGTCGGCGTCGAGCATGGGACGCTCCCGCTCCGGTCCCTGGCGATTCGCCAGGCGCCGGGCGATCCGGATCTTGCGTTGCCGCAGCTTTTGCCTCATGCTGGAATTCACTCGAAAGCCCCCGTTGCTTGGAGTATTGAGGATGTGTAGCTACCTCTATTATTCCAAGATCTTCGGGGGTTTTCGAGTCTTTTTCCGGAATTCCATCCTCAGCGACTGCGTATCACGCTTGTTTCAGGTCTAACAGAAACGTGGTTCCTGTCTTTTTCTCTTACAGGGTCGAGGTGTAGCCCCCATCGACGGGGACCGCGATTCCTGTGATGTAGTCGCTCGCGGGGCTGGCCAGCCAGATGGCGGTTCCGGCCATGTCGGCCGGCTTCGCCCAGCGTCCGGTCGGGATTCGGGCGAGGACCCGTTCGTGCAGGCCGGGGATCTCCTCGCGTCCCTTGATCGTCAGTTCGGTGTCGAACCATCCCGGCAGGATCGCGTTGACCTGGATGTTGTCCTTCGCCCACGCCTGGGCCTGGCTCTTCGTCAGCGAGACGATTCCGCCCTTGCTCGCCGTGTAGGCCGGCGCGAAGCTGGCTCCGAAGATCGACGTCATGCTCCCGATGTTGATCACCTTCCCGCCGCCCTGCCGCTTCATGGCCGGGTAGACCGCCTTCGCGAACACGAAGGCGCTCGTGAGGTTGGCGCTCATCACCTCGTTCCACTCGGCGAGCGTCATCTCGTGCGGCGGCTTCCGGATGTTGATCCCGGCGTTGTTGAACAGGATATCGATGCGGCCGAGCGCCTTGAGGACCTCGTCAGCGCCCTTCTCGATCTGGTCGGGCTGGGTGACGTCGACCTGCACATCGACGACCTGCACGCCGAAATCCCTCCGGATCTGCTCGGCGGCAGCCTGGGATTTCTCGGCGTTCCGGCCGACGACGGCGATGTTCGCGCCCGCCTCCGCCAGTCCGCGAGCGATCCCGAGACCGATCCCGCCGTTACCCCCCGTCACGATCGCCACCTTGCCGGTCAGGTCGAACAACTTCATCGTCACGTCGATGCTCCTGGAGTCGCTTCGCTGCGATTGGCCGTCAGTCCCACTTCAAAATGGCTCCGGTATCGGCGCTGGTTGCCATCCGGGCGTATCGGGCGAGGTATCCCGTCGCGACCTTCGGCGCGGGGGCTTTCCACTCCGATCGGCGGCGGGCCAGCTCCTCGTCGGAGAGCCGGACGGAGAGAACGCCGTTGGGGATATCGATCTCGATGATATCGCCGTCCTGGATCAGCCCGATCGGGCCGCCGACGGCCGCCTCGGGGCTGACGTGTCCGATCGAGGCGCCCGCGCTCCCGCCGGAGAACCGCCCGTCGGTGACCAGGGCGCACTTGTCATCGAGGCCGACGCCCTTAATGGCGGTGGTCGGGGCGAGCATCTCCTGCATCCCGGGGCCGCCCTTGGGTCCCTCGAAGCGGACGACCACCACGTCGCCCGGCTTGACCTTGCCGAAGACGATTCCGTTGTAGGCGTCGACCTCGCTGTCGAAGGTCACCGCCGGCCCTGAGTGCTTCATCATCTTCGGGCTGACCCCGGCCGTCTTCACCACGGCTCCGTTCGGGGCCAGGTTGCCGGAGAGCATCGTCAGGCCGCCCGTCTTCGAGTAGGCGTGGTCGACCGTCCGGATCACGTCGTACGGGTCGAAGCCGTCGCCCTCCTCACCGTTTCCGCCCGACCCGTTCCCCGGGGCGGAGACCGCCTCGTCGCCGGTCTCGCCCTCGGCTTCCAGAAGGGCGAGGCCGCCAACCTGCGATCGGGCCTCGGAGGCAACACTCGGGACGGTCCAGGCCTGGCTGCTCCGCTCACCACCAGGACGAACCATCGTCAGCAGCCGGGCCGACGAGACGGCCTGGGCGCCCCGGACGTCGTACTCCTGGATGTTCTCGCCAATCGTCTTTCCCGTGACGGTCGGGCAGGTCAGGTCGAGCAGTCCGGGGCATCCGCGCACGATCTCGCCGAGGATCGTGTGGATGCCGCCGGCCCGAGCGACGTCCTCAATGTGGTATCGGCTGGACGGGCTGACCTTGCAGATATTGGGGGTCTTCCGGCTGAGGATGTCGATCCGCTCCAGGCTGAACGGAACGCCGGCCTCATGAGCGATCGCGAGGATGTGCAGGACGGTATTCGTGCTACCGCCCATCGCCATGTCGAGGACCATCGCGTTGTCGAACGCCGAGGCCCCCGCGATCTCGCGGGGCAACAACCCGTGGCCGGGCCCGAGTTTGGCGAAATCGCGGGCCATCGCCACAACCCGCTGCGCCGCTCGTTCGTACAGGGCCTTGCGATCGGCTGATGTCGCCAGGATCGTTCCATTGCCTGGAAGCGCCATTCCGATCGCCTCGGCCAGGCAGTTCATGCTATTGGCCGTGAACATCCCCGAGCAACTTCCGCAGGTCGGGCAGGCGGCCTTCTCGATCTCTTCGAGTTCCTCGGCCGAGAGCTGGCCGTTCTGCTTCTTGGCCCCGGCGACGAAGGCGTCGATGAGGTCAACCACCTCGCCCGAGGCGGTCCGACCAGCCTCCATCGGACCGCCCGAGACGAAGACCGTGGGGACGTTTGCCCGCATCGCGCCCATGAACATACCGGGGACGATCTTGTCGCAGTTCGGGATGCAGATCATCGCGTCGAAGCAGTGCGCCTGGATCATCGTCTCGACGCTGTCGGCAATGATCTCACGCGAGGGGAGCGAGTATTTCATCCCCGCGTGGCCCATCGCGATCCCGTCGTCCACGCCGATCGTGTTGAACAGGAACGGGACGCCGCCGGCCGCTCGCACGCATTCCTTCACATAATTCCCGACCGCCTGCAGGTGGACGTGCCCTGGGATGATATCGACGTGGCTATTGCAGATGGCGATGAAGGGCTTGTCCCAGTCCTGATCGTTGACGCCAGTGGCGCGGAGCAGGCTACGATGGGCGGCGCGGGCGTCGCCGCGCTTGATCATGTCGGAACGCATGGTGCGACTCTCGGATTAGGATGCACGACCGTGGATCGTTCGCGTCCATCGTATCAGACGCCTCCGGCCGGGCCAAGGCGACCGCCTGACATCGCGGGTCGGGGGGGATCCGGGTATACTATCTCTTTCGGAAGGTCATCCTGGCACCGGATCCAGGTCGGGCGATCCCCACAAAGGAGTCCACAATGGCAACGGCTACTCTGCCCGAGCCGGCAACAATCTCCGGAATTCCGCCCTGGGTGCCCACCTCGTTCTACCGTCTAACGCTCGAGCAATACGAGGCGATCGTTGACGCGGGAATCCTCGGCAAGAGCAATCGCGTCCATCTCATCGACGGCCTGCTGGTAGCGAAAATGACCGAGAACGATCCTCACGCGACGGCCGATGATCTCTGCGGCGAGGCGATCTCTCGCGTGATCCCGGGCGGCTGGTATCTGCGGGCGGGGAAGCCGATCCGCATCCCGAAGTGGACCAGCAAGCCGGAACCCGACCGGGCCCTCGTACGAGGTCCCATTCGCAGTTACGCTCGCCGGAGCCCCGGGCCCGAGGATATCGCCCTGGTCGTCGAGGTATCCGACAGCTCCCTGGCCGTCGATCGCAAGCTCGCCGGCCTCTACGGTCGCGCTGGCATCCCGTTCTACTGGATCGTCAACGTGGTCGACGGCCAGGTCGAGGTTTATTCGCGGCCCGGGCCATCGGGATACGAGTCTCTGGAGGTTCTGGCGCCTGGTCATCTCGTCCCGGTCGTGATCGAGGGCACCGAGGTCGGGCGGATCGCCGTGGGCGACATCCTCCCCTGAGAGAGCCCCTCACCTTCCTCCATCCGGCCGAGGCACCGGTCGAAGGAGGCGAGCTTCGCTCCCTGGAGAATCGAGGACGTGCCAGGCGGACTTCGATCGATTCCGTCGATCGGCCCTACGAGTGGAGCGCGGAACTCGGGGAATCGTACTGATGGGTTGGGTCGATCGCCCGGACCTCGACGAGGTTGTCGAAGAAAGTCGCGCCGCCGCCCATATCGGCGAGGACCGTCGAGCTGGTGCTGTTCGCGTTCGAGCCGCCCGGTACGAGCCGGTTCCAGTAGAGCCCGGCGGCGACCGCGACGCCCGGCCGGACGCTTCCCCTGAGCGCCACCCGGGCGCGAAACCGGCCTCGGTCGTTGTAGACCTCGGCCCACTCGCCCTCGCGCAGGCCCCGCTGGGTTGCGTCCTCGTCGGAGAGCTCGACCGTGGGGTCGCCGGCCGCCGATCGGTGGCGAGGTGAGTTGGCGAAGGTCGAGTTCAGGAACTGCGGCCGGGGCGGGCTCAGAAGCTGCAAGGGGTAACGTTCGGCGAGTTCGGGGCGGGTTTGGGGATCCTCGGCGGGTGGGGTGTAGGTGGGGAGCGGGTCGAAGCCGTCGGCCTTCATCCGCTCGGAATACAGCTCGCAACGGCCCGAGGGAGTCGGGAAGACACCGTCGACGAACGGGATGTATTCCTCGTCGAGGGCCAGCCGGATCGAGCCCTCGGCTTCGAGCCGTTCGAGCGTGATCCCCGCCAGTGACGGACCGCCATCGAGGGCCTCGCGGATCAAGGCTTCGTCGTCGGGGAAGAGTTCGGGCTCGAATCCCAGGCGATCGGCGAGAGCCCGGAAGACGTCGTTATTCGATCGGCATTCGCCCCTCGGCGCGATTGCGGGCTGGTTGTACATCACGTCGTGATGGCCGTATGAGCCGTGCAGGTCGACGTGCTCAAGCTGCGAGGTCGCCGGCAGAACGATGTCGGCGTAGTCGACGGTATCGGTTGCGAACAACTCGTGAACGACCACGAAGAGATCGTCGCGCCGAAGTCCGGTCAGCACGCGGGCCTGGTCGGGGGCGACGGCCGCCGGGTTGCTGTTGTAGACATAGAGGGCGCGAACGGGAGGGCCCGGCAACTCGCCGGCGAGGGCCTCGGCGAGCTGATTCATGTTGACCGTCCGGGCGGGAGGGCCGAGCATCGGGCGGGTCAGGCGGTCCATCGCGAAGTCGTAGGTGCCGCTGGTGGAGAGCAGGGCACCGCCGCCGTGGTGTCGCCACGAACCGACGATCGCCGGCAGGCAGGCGATGGTTCGGACCGCCATCCCGCCGCCCCGATGGCGCTGCATCCCGTAGTTCAGCCGGATCAGCGAGGGCTGTTCCTTCGCGAGGCGATGGGCGAACCGCTGGATCGTGTCGACATTCACCCCGGTGATCTCGGCGACGGACACCGGCGAGTATTCCGAGAGAACCCGGTCGCGGAGCAACCCCGCGCCGACGGTGGCCCTGGCGAGGTAATCGTCGTCCTGAAGTCCGTCTCGCCAGATCACGTGCATGAGCCCGAGGGCCAGGGCGGCATCGGTGCCGGGGCGGGGCTGGATGTGCCAGTCGGAGCGAACGGCGGTCGGGCTCCGGTACGGGTCGACCGTGACGATCGAGGCGCCCCGGTTCCGGGCCTCGATCATCAGGCTCCAGAGGTGGCTGTTCGTGTTTGCGGTGTTCGATCCCCAGTTGACGACGAACCGGCATTTGGGAACGCCCATCGGATCCGCGCCCAGGCGGCCCCGACCTACCGTGTACTCGTAGCCGACGCCTCCGGCCGAGGCACAGATCGTTCGATCGAGCCGCGAGGCGCCCATGCAGTGGAAAAATCGTCGGTCGAGGCTGCTCGCCTGGAGCTTCCCCATCGTCCCGTAATAGCTGTACGGGAGAATGGCCTCGGGACCGTCCTCCGACCGGGCAATCGCCTGGAACTGTTCGGCGATGGCGTCGAGGGCCTCGTCCCAGGAGATCCGTTCAAACGAGCCCGACCCTTTCGGGCCGGTCCGCCGCATCGGATGGAGAAGTCGATCGTGGCTGTAGACCCGTTCCAGATACCGGGCCATCTTCTGACAGAGGAAACCTCGCGTGAAGGAATGCCGAGGATCCCCGCGCAGTCCGACCGCCTGGCCGTCCCGCACCGTTACGAGCATCCGGCAGGTATCGGGACAATCGAGCGGGCAGACGGCCCCGACCGTCCGCTCAGCGACAGGCTCGCGGCCTCGTTGCATCTCGACACTCATCGATTTGCGGTCCTGCTTCACCCCCAAACGCGGATCGCATTTTACCAGGTCCGGTCGAGAGGAGGAGAGGCCCCAAACTCTGTAGACCATCGAAAAGTACGGCTCGATCCGTGTGATGTTCTATGTTGCTTGATATCCAGAGAGAACTCTTGGCCATGGCGGCCAGGGGAGCCGCGACGGTGAGCCCACCTTCTGGATACTGGCAGAAGAACATCTTTCGCAAAGGGGGAGCTCGGGATGAGGAAGCGAAACCGTGGGGCCCAGTGGGCCTTCAGGTCACGCCACCTCCGCGCCCAGGGATGCGGAGTCAGAAATCGATCGGAATCCTTGCGGATCTCTCCGAGTGTCGAGCCGGTCGAGAGCCGCGTCTTGCTCTCGGTCTCGTCCATCACGATTCAGAGTCCCTCGTTCCAGGAGGGGACGGCATGGCCGTCGTCGGGCCTGGCCGAGATCGCGACCTTCACGGCAAATGATAACGGAACGCCGAATCAATATGCCGTGACCATTAACTGGGGAGACGGCACCGCTCCCAGCTCGGCCCTGGTGGTTGAGGATCCGATCGACAGCAGTTCGCCCCCTCCGTCGCCCCTGGTCTACGATATCAACTCGGCTCACACCTATCGCAACGCGGGCGACTACACAATCGCGATTTCGATCCACGACTCGGTCGACGCCACCGACGCATCCACCACGCCCAACGAGGGGCAGGTTGTCGTCGCCGCCCAGACGCTGTCCCCCGCGACCATCCAGCCGACTCTCCAGGCCGTGGTGGGGACCGCGCTCAACGGCGCCGAGGTCGCCAGCTTCACCAGCGCGAACCCGATGGCCCTTCCTGGCGACTTCAACGCCTCGATCGGTTGGGGCGACGGAACAATCTCCGCCGGAACGATCGTGCAGGACGCGAGCGGAGCCTTCCACGTCGATGGGACGCATACTTACACGAGCGTCCCGGCTGGGGGGCAGCTCTCGGTCACCATTGAGCACCCAGGTGCCACGGGAGCGAACGCCTCGCTGACCCTCTCGAACGCGGTCACCGTCTCACCGGCGGCCTTGACTCTCGCGCCCGGGACCGTCACCCTTTCCGACTCGTCGATCCAGTCGGGCCAGCTTGTTCTTCCCGCGGGGACCGTTCTCGGCACGTTCACCGATACCGGCGGTCCAGGTGCGACCGCTCATTATACCTCGGCCTCGTCGTACGCGCAGTTTCCAGGCGCCTCGGTGACGAATACCCCGATCACCATTGTTCCGACCGTCGCCAACGGCTCGACCTACACGATCGAGACCGCCGCCGCGACCGTCTTCGCCACGCCTCCGATGCCCGGGACCGTGCCATTCGGGATCACGATCGAGAACACGGCCGACGGGTCGATCGTCCAGGGGAACGGCAGTCTGCTGGTCACCGATGCGCCGCTCGGACCGCCGATCAACGCCCAACCCACCATCCCGCAGGAGACCCGAGGGGCTGCCTTCACGGCGACCGTCGCCAGCTTCACCGAGCCCGACACGCTCGCCACGCCCGGCGACTTTCTCGCGACGATCAACTGGGGCGACGGGTCAACGCCGAGCCTCGGCACCGTAACCGAGACCAGCTCGCCCAATCCCAACGTGCTGGCCTTCCTGATTGCGGGAACGCATACCTACACGTCGGCCGGCTCCTACACGGTGACGGTCGAGGTCAAGGGCCTGGCCTCGACCATTGCACTGACGAGCGGCGCGCCGGTGACCGTGGTTGGGGCGAACCTCGACCTGCCGGCACCTTCGCTGGTTGTCTCGGACGCCTCGATCAATACGCAGGGTCAGTCGTACATCCCGGCCGGGACGGTCGTCGGGACGTTCACCGACACCGGTGGCAACGATCCGGCCGTCGATTACTACGGGCTGGGCTCGTTCGCCAGCTTCCCGGGTTCCTCCGCCGAGACACCCGTCGTCGTCTCACCGGTCGTACCGGGCTGCTCGACGTTCAAGGTCACCACCTCCGCCGATACGGTTTTCACGTCGCCCCTCGCGCCGGGGATGTCGAGTTACACGCTGCAAATCACCAATTCCGATGGTGCGGTGAGCCAGTCGGCCACGGGAACGCTACGGGTCGTGGAAGCCGCCCTGGGCGTCTCGGCTCTGGGTCAACCCATGATCCCGGTCCAGGTTCGCGGAGGGGCCTTCACGGCGACACTCGCGTCCTTCGACAATGCCGATCTGCTGGCGACGCCCTCGAATTTCGAGGCGACCATTAACTGGGGCGATGCGACCAGCAGCCCCGGCGTGATCGTCGGCGGGGACGGGGCGTTCCAGGTCGTGGGGACTCATACCTATCTGGGCGCTAGCCCATCAGGCGGCTATCCGATCTCCGTGAGCATCCACGGAGTTGCTCCGTTCACCGACGCTCTGACGACCGCCAATACGGTCACGGTGACCGGGAGCCCGCTTCAGGTCTCGGCGTCCGCTGTCATGATCTCCGCCGCCTCGATCAACGCGATGGGCCAGGCGTCCATCCCGGCCGGGACGGTGGTTGGAACGTTCACCGACCTCGGCGGCGCCCAGGCCGCTATGAACTACGGCGGCGCGGGCTCGTTCGTAAGTTTCGCGGGAGCCGCCGGCAGGACACCGATTGCCGTCAGCCCGAGTGGATCGGGGTTCGTTGTGACGACGGCGGCCTTGACCCTCATCCAGACGCCGATGGTTCCCGGTACATCGCCGTTCCTCCTCCAGGTCGCCGGAACCGACGGGAGCATCTCGGCCTCGGCCGCCGGTACTCTCGACATCACGAGGGCGTCCGTGGCAGGTCCGCAGGTCGTCGGATATTCCTTCAATCGTGCGACCGACACCGTGAATGTCACGGTCAATGATCCCTACGCGGCCATTGATCCATCCTCGCTGATCGATCCGGCGAACTATCGGGTCAGCCGGCGCTTCGCCGAGCGTGGGCCGAATCTGGTTCGATCGGTCGCGGTGGCCGCGCCCTCGTCTGGGACGGGCCAGGAGACGGTCACGCTGCAGCTCGGCGGGGCACCGATCCGCCGCGGTTACTACTTCCTGACCGTTTACTCCGGCGGTCTCAAGGATCTCTCGGGGAACCCGCTCGGCGAGAAGTCCGGCGGGGGCTCGTTGGTATCCGGCAGTAACTTCGTCGGTTCCTTCCTCGGCAACGCTCGCCGCCTGGCCCGCCCGGTTGCCTATCGCATGGGGATGCCGGCTCACGGACATCCGTCCGGTCCCGCGTTGGCCTACCGAGAGATGCGGGCCCACCGTTTGACCGAACTTGCGATGGGGACGATCGCGGCGGGTCCTGTGCATCGGCGGTTGCCGCTGGTCTGAGCCTGAGTGCTTCCCCCTCGCCTTCGATAAGCCCGACGCCAGGTTCGGGGCGGGACCGGTCGAGCCATCGGCCG
Organism: Planctomycetales bacterium; assembly: GCA_027449865.1. GTDB lineage: Bacteria > Planctomycetota > Planctomycetia > Isosphaerales > Isosphaeraceae > JAKAUH01. Next base: position 3,648 of record DAIDKV010000231.1, on the reverse strand, counting down.
GTCCCGCTCTGACCCAGGGCGGGCCCTGAGCTTCCGATGCCGTGACGGGTCCATTCACTCGATGGCTCCACGGTTCGTTCCACCCCCTGAGCTGACACCGAGGAACACACTGATGACGCCACGTGATCGAGCCGCTGCGAGTCTCCATCCCGGAGATCGGAAACGCGACGGACGACGTCGCCGGCGCCCGGCCCTCATGCCCTCCTGTCGGTTCCCCGCGCGTCCTCGGTTGGAGCCGCTGGAAGATCGGACGCTCCTCTCCGCCGATCCGATCTCGGCGAGTCAGGCCAGCGCGATCAATGCGGGCCTCTCGGCCCTCTCGTCCTACGCTTCGGCCCTCCAGGGCTACGGCCTTTTCGCTGTTCCCCTGCCGATCGTCGATCAACCGATCGGCCAGCTCTTCAATCTCCAGTCGACGCTGAACACCGACCTCACCAGCCCGGCCAACACGTATCTCTCGGGTGCCAGCCCAACCGATCAGGGCCTCGTCTCGGCGCTCAACGCGATCACCGGCCTCAATAGCAGCGTCACCGATGTGGTGACCGGCACCGGGGCCCCGTACGGCTTCACGTTCAGCATTCCGAACTTCACCGCGAGCGCGTCGACCTCCGTCAGCCTGGATCTCGGCGCGGCGGCCCAGTCGTCAAACATCCTGATCTCTGGAACCGCCCCGACGATCGACGTGACCACCAGCCTCTCGGCCGATCTGGGCTTCTCGGTCGACGCCTCGGGGAACTTCTCGGTTTCGGTCACATCAATGACGGTGACCGCCTCGGTCTCGACCGGTAGCACGCTCAATTTTAACGTGGATTTCGGGTTCCTGGGCGGCTCGATCCAGAACGGGAGCGTCAGCCTCGGGGCGGGTATCAGTGTCTCGTTCGGCGGCTCCTCCGTCGCGGTCACCACGAGCCAGTTGAATACCGACGCCACCGACATCTCCACAAATCAGCAGAGCACCCTCGTCACGCTCACGAAACCGACGAACAGCCTGTCGGCCGCCCTCCCTGTCTCGTTCACGTTCGGCGGCAATACGCTCTCAGGAACCCCCGCTCCCGAGATCGACCTGAGCATGCCCGACGTCTTCAGCGGCGCGGGCCCGAACGTCTCGACGCAAAATTTCGGCAACCTCGCCGACTTCGGCAACCTCACCGGGACGAATGTCCTCGGGAGCCTCGATCAGCTCGGCGGATGGTTCCAGCAGGTCCAGAACTCGCCGGTCTTCGGCGCGACCATCCCATTCACGAACACGACAGTCGGCCAGGTGATCGACCTGGGCGCTGTCTTCGGTGACCGGCTGGTCTCGGGCCTGGTCAACATTCAGGAGCCGAGCCTGGCCCCTCAGGCGAACACCTCCGGCGGCGGAACGACCGGCGGATTGCTCGCCGCCGGGACCTACGTGGCGCAATACACTTATGTGGATTCCTCGGGAGAATCCGCCGGCAGCCCGCAATCCTCGTCGTTCACCATCACCGCGGGCGAGATTCCGCAGCTCAGCTTCCCGACGATTCCCGCCGGCGACACGATGAACGTCTACCTCGCCGAGACCTCCGCCGGTCAGTCCACCGCCACGCTCTACCAGTCCGGCGTCACGACGACGACGCTCGATCTCTCCCAGGCGCAGGGCGCCGGGGCCTCGGTCCCTTCGGGGATCAAGCGGGCTCCACTCTTCGACACGGCGCAGGCGCTCGCGACCCTGATCAACACCGTGACCGGCTCGAACGCCGCCAACTACAATCCGACCACCGATCAGTTGACGTTCGGTGTCAACCTGAGTGAGACCCTCGCCCAGCTCGCCTTGCCGATGAGCTTCCAGCTTAACCTCGGCTCGCTTGCTGGTGTCGCGAGCAATGCCGATCTGCTCGTCACCCCATCGATCAACCTGGGCTTCACATTCGGGCTGAACCTGGCCCCGCAGCCGGCGACGCTCTCCGGCTCAGCGCCCTTGCCGCCGATCCTCGCCGGCTCGCCCGAGCAATCCATCCCGACCAACGGACAGCTTGGTGCCGATGCCTCGTTCACGCTTTCGATCAACGGCGGTGCGTCGGTCACGGTCAGCCTTCCCGCGACGGCAACCTCGAGCGACACCAGTGTCTTCAACGCGAGCGATCCCAATGATCCGACCACCCTCGTCGGCCAGATCAACCTGGCGCTTCAGACCGCCGGGCTGGGCAGCCAGGTGCTCGCCGGTTACGCGAACAACAACGTCACGCTGACACTGATCCAGGCGACCAGCACCAGCACCCTCTCCATTGGTATCCCGAACGCGTCGACCAATCCAATGGCCACCGTCCTCGGGTTCCAGGACGGCGCGACCGCCCAGACGCAGAAGGCCAATGGAACGGTCACGAGCCCGCTCCCGGGCAATGGTCAGCTCGGCGCGGCTTCCAACTTCACGCTCACGATCGGCTCGAATACTTATAACATCACGCTCTCGCAGTCGGCCACGAGCGGAGACACCAGCCTCGTCAATCCCGCGAATCCGACCGATGCCTCGACGCTGGTCGGCCAGCTCAATCTCGCGCTGGCCGGTGTCGGACTGTACTCGACCGCAAACCCCGCACAAAGTATCGTTGTCGCCGGATATCAGAACGGAAATATCACATTCACGCTTGAGCAATTCAGCCTGGGCCAGACGCTCCAGATCACGTTCGCGAACGCCAACGACCCGATGGCCACGGTCCTCGGCTTCTTCAACGGCGACGTGGTCCACACGTCGGCGGGTGGTCTCTTCATCGAGAACCTCTCGGCCGACGCCAGCCTCGCGGTGGCCGTGACAACGCCCTCCGGCAGCTCATTCGCGACCGCGACGTTCGGACCGGTCGGCATCTCGATCACCAACGGGGCCATCGCGGCGGCGGGCAACCTCCAGATTCAGGCCGCCCAGGGTTCGCCGGTGCCGCTCTCGACGCTGCTCGCGGACCTCTCCAGCACGTCGGCGCTCGAGAGCCTGATCACCGTCACGCCGACCGCGACCCTGACCGCGACCCTTAGCGGCGTTCAGGTCACTGCATCAACCTTCCTGAATCTTTCCGCCAGCCCCGCTCCGTCGATGACGATCACCGCCCTCGACCCGCTCGGCGAGGCCAATACACTCACGCTCCCCTCGGGCTCGAATGGCCAACCGGGCGGCGACCTCTATTTTCAGGTGACGATCGGCCAGAACGCTCCCGTCTCGATCCACATTCCCCAGGCGACAACCTCGGGCAATACCTCGATCGCTCAGCTCCTTACGGAAATCAACAACGCGCTGACAACCGCCGGCATCGGCGCCGAGATCACCGCCGTCCCGAACGCGCAGAACGCCAACGAGATCGATTTCGTCGCCGGGACGGGTCTCGCCTCGGGGACCTCGTTCTCGGTGGGCGGATTCGTCACAATCGCCTACCAGAATTTCGACCAGCTTTTCCACCTCGGCAGCATCACCATCGCCGACGTCATCAACTCAATCGCCACCGCGGTCAACGCGCTGAGCCAGTACCAGTCGCTCGGTTTCCTGAACGACAAGCTTCCGCTGATCAACCGGAGTCTCGTCGAGCTGGTGAACTACGGCGCGACGCTGACGGGGGACGTCCAGCAGGCGCAGAACGATCCCTCCACGACCCTCCAGACGCTTGCGACGCAGCTCAACACGCTCCTCGGCCTTCCGCC
>DAIDKV010000230.1 GCA_027449865.1 Planctomycetales bacterium | reverse complement strand
GCGAGGGTCTTCGTGTTTCTCCTACCAACCCGACGCGCCAGCGAGGGGCTTCGTGTCGGAACCCTCGCTGGCGCGTCGGGTTGGTAGGAAGAGTCCGCTCCCACCGGCTTCGTCCATGCAACCGTTAATCGCTCTAGGCCCGATCATCCTATCAGCGGTCTACCCCGTGTCCGCATGGGGAATCGGTGCTTTGATGACTCCGAAGATCTGGGGCACCGGCGGCGCCGATCCGGTCGTCGGATGCGAGACCATGGCCAGGGAGAACCGGCCGAATGGCCGGCCTGGTCGAGGTTGGACCATCGGAGGTCGCAGCCAACGCGGCGAGGGCCCCCATCACGGCGATCAGCCCGCCCAGGAGGACGAGCTTTCGGAGGGGATTTCGTCGGCGAGATGGGCTCGATGGGTATGCGGAATCGACGGAAACTCCGGGATTCTCGCGAAGGTCGGACTCATCATAAAGACGATCCGATGGGCGTGAGCTGGACCCGGGCGACCATCGCGCGTGGTCGGGTTTGGCGGCGGATTCACCGGTAACCTCGACGATCCCGGCGAGGGCCCGCGACCGGCCAAACCATCGTATCAGGAGCGTGGCCGCGAGCGCCATGCCCCGTCGCAGGAGGCGTGTTCGGAGCAGGTCTCGGGCCCGCGAGAGCCGCCCTTTCACCGTTCCTACCGGCCAGGATAGGATTTCGGCCACCTCCTCATTTGTCCTTCCTTCGAGGTAGCAGAGGACGACGGGATTCCTGTATTTGTCCGGAAGTTGCCCGATCTCTTGGTGGAGGAGCGCGGTGATCTCGTCCCGGACCGCGTGCGCGGGATCGCTGTTCATGCCCAGTGCCGGCCGTTTCGCCACAAAGTGGTGGCGTTCGACACAGAGCCGACGAGCCTGTCGGGCCCTGATCCCCGATGCGCACCGAGTTGCCACGCCCTGAAGCCAGCCGGCCAGCGCCCGGCCGTCGCGAATGGTGCCCGCTTTCCGAGCCAGGGTGAGGAACGTGGCCTGATAGGCATCCTCGGCGTCGTGCTGATGGCCGAGGATTCGGTGGCAGATCGCCAGGACCATTGGTCCGTGCCTCTCGACCAGCGCATCGAAAGCGGACCTGGCCTCTCCGGCGTCCGCGTGGAGAAAACGCCAGAGTAGATGCTCGTCAGGCAGATCCACGAGGCACGAGCATCCATGGCTCATAACTGTTCCGGTCATTTCCACCTCGATCATGTCTGGGATCTCCCAGAGGTTTTTCTCGATGTCCAGACCGGGCGGATCTTCCCAGGAGCGTTCTAGGCACCGATCCGTCGGACGACAAGGTCGGGCCACGAAGACGAGCCGGATTCCGGGAATGCCGCGAGCCGGGCCTGGATGGATTCCCCGAGGAGTTTCCGCCGGGGCACTCCCGGGAAAAAAGATGTAACCGGATTCGATCGGCGAGACTCCTAGGTATCAGCATCCGGGAGAAACCTGGGAGACGAGGTTTTCGAGAGGCCCTCCCCGCGGGCGCCTCACCCGGATCGCGGCCCATGGGGACTCTCGGGAGGCGGGACGTGACCGCCCCACCCCAACGGATTCATCGCTCCCGGCCTGATGACCGGGCTGGCATCCGAGGAGGAAACATCCGATGCGCTTTCTCATCCGCAGCCTCGCCGCGCTGGCGCTTTTCTGTTTCGCCACGATCGAAGTGGCCCAGGCCGGAGGAACGGGCTACGTGCAGACCAACCTGGTCTCCAGCACCCAGGGGATGGCGGAGGTCTACGATCCGCAGATGCTCAATCCCTGGGGAATCGCCTATAACGGCAACTTCGGCGGGCCGTTCTGGCTGGCCAATCAGTACTCCTCGAACAGCACGGTCTATTCCGTGAATGGGACGACGAGTTCGGGGAATCTGCTGACCGTGGGCGTCAATAACCTCGGTGGCAGCACGCCCCCCGCCTCCCAGCCGGGAGCCGGCTTCGGCCCGACCGGGATCGTCGCCACCGGGACACCCGGCGTGACCGTCGGTTCGTCGGACTTTCTTGTCGGAGGCACCGCCGGGCATCCCTCGTTCTTTATCTTCGCCAACCTCGACGGCTCGATCTCGGCCTGGGGAAGCGGGGCCTCGGCGGCGACCATCCAGACCTCGGTCATGAATGCGTCCTTCACCGGCCTGGCGATTGGGGACGTCGGCACCACTCCGTACATCTACGCCGCCGATCAGAATAGCCCGAATGTTGACATCTTCAACGGCAAGTGGCAGATGACCGGGCACTTCACCGACCCGAACCTGCCCAGCGGTTACACGGCTTTCAACGTGCAGAATCTGGGCGGAACCCTTTTCGTGACCTTCGTCAACCCGAACAACCCGGTCGGCGGGATTGTCGATGAGTTCACGACCTCCGGCACCTTCATCGGAAGGCTCATCACCGACACGACGGGCCAGCACCTGGATACGCCCTGGGGCATGGCGATCGCGCCGACGGGTTGGGGCCAGTTCGGCGGCGATTTGCTGATCGGCAATAACGCCGTGAACGGCTGGATCAACGCGTATGGCCTCGATGGGACATACAAGGGCTACATCCAACTGGCGAACGGCCAGCCCTTCGCGGAGAGTGAACTCTGGGGCCTGAGCTTCGGTGGTGGCGGAACCAAGGACGGCTCGGCGGATGTCCTGTACTTCACGGCCGGCGGTCCGAACCAGACGTCCGGGCTCTTCGGCGCCCTTTCGGTGCCCGAGCCGAACTCGGCCCTGCTCGGCGCGATCGGCCTGGGGATCGGCGTGGCCGTCTCGCGATCGAAGAAGTTTCGAGCAGCCATCGCCAGGGGCTGATCGAGCGTTTCAGGATTGGATGGGTTGGAAAGATCCGAAATCGCGTTTGGATCGTTCTTCCGAGAATATCGAGGGCCGGGCGATCAGCGGACGCCCGGCCCCGAGCGCCGAACGCGGGGAGGCAGGCACCAACGGATGGCTTCCATCCGGTCAAGACCGGACGGAAGCGGGTCGAGGCCCTCGCGAGTCGTCGTCAGCCGGCGGTACAGCCGGTCGAGTAGGTCGTCTCGGATCGATTGATAGTGCGGATGGTCGGCCAGGTCACGCGTTTCCTCGGGATCGTCGAGTTCATCGTAAAGACGGACATACGGACCCGGTAAGGGACGTCCCGTCCTGTATCCGTCCTGACGAACCCGGGTACCCGTTCCGACGATCAACTTGAACCGCCGGGTTCGAACCATCGCCTCCTCGTTCTCGTTGTATTCGCTGAAGACCGCGTCGTGCCCGACCGCGCCCGCCTTGCCCCGGACGATCGGCGACAGGTCGAGGCCATGCAAGCCGGCCGGTGCGGGGAGTTTCAGCAGGTCGAGCGTTGTCGGTAGAACGTCCACCATCTCGGCAAGCTCACGCGACCGACGGTCCGCGGGTATTGTTCCGGTCCATCGGAAAATCATCGGAATGCGGACCGCCGGCTCGTACAGGCAATGCTTCTCGAATCGGCCGCGATGGCCGAGCATGTATCCGTTGTCGCCCACGTAGACAACCAGTGTCTTGCGTCCGAGGCCCGCGGCATCCAGCCCACGGACCAACCGGCCGATCTGCTCATCGGCGAAGGCCAGCGAAGTGTAATACGATGCCTGAATGCCCTGAGTCTGCGCGGGCGTCAGCCCGGCAAAGATCCGCGGCTGTTCCAGGCGGTCCGAGTCGGAGATCGGGTGGACCGGGAACTGCTCGGGGCGGAAACGATTCTCCCAGCCCCTTGGAAATCGGAACGGGCTGTGGGGATCGTAAAGGCTCACCACCATCGCAAACGGACCATCGGCCGGCTTCGCCAGAAGTTCCAGAGCCCGATCAACAAGAAAGCTTGATTGCATGGAATGGGCGGGGAGCCCATCGGAATGCCGATCTGAGTTGAGCCAGACCGCGGCTGGAACCTGGAACGGCCGCCAGGGGGGCCTCTGATCGCCGTCCTCAGGCGGGTGGGCTCGCAGGTGAGCCTCCCACTCGTTCGTATCGATCCGGATTGCGAAGCCGTGGTTCGAGGGGCCGTTGAAGTGCATCTTGCCGATGGCGGCGGTCCGGTAGCCCAACCGGGTGAACCATTCGCCCATGGTCAGGATGTCGTCGGAGAGCCGGTTCGTCAGTTGCATAACGCCTGTGGCGTGCGGCAGCTTCCCCGTGATCAGGGACTGTCGACTTGGGGTGCAAAGCGGCGCATTGCAGTAGGCCCGCTCAAACAGGATCCCCTCACGAGCCAGGGCGTCGAGGTTCGGCGTTGCCCGCCGAGGGTCGCCCTGAATCCCCATGGTCAGGCCACCGTGATCGTCGGCGATGATCAAAAGGAGGTTCGGCCGATCATCGACGGTCCCCTTCCCCATCGACGAGGCCCACGACCGGGCTCGCGCCCGCTCCGTCGCCGGTGCCCCCGAGATCGAGAGCATCGCCAGCATCAGCACGGCCATCCATCGACCTCGCGAAATTCGCACAGGGCCGGAGAGTTGAGCAAACTGGCGAAATAGGCGCGATGGCGTGGGATGGATCATGGCCGTGCCTCCATGGAACGGGTTGTCCCCCGATGGTAACGACACGTAAAGAACGGAGCGAGCGGCCCGGGATTCGCGCACCGGATGCCTGGTCTTCGTATTTCGTTCGTCTCGAATGCAGGCATGTCGATTGCGTGCATTCGATCGTGGATCTTCGCTTGATGTGATGATTTCGGGTGGGAAAACCGGGCGGTGGCAACGGGAGAACTCAGGTCTGGAGGGCCCGTCCGGTTGGGCTTTCGGGGGAGTTGGCGATGGTGGTGGGAGGTCCCATGGCGACGAGCCGGCCGCCGTTGGCGCCGGCCTCGGGGCCGAGGTCGATGACCCAGTCGGCCGTCCTGATGACGTCGAGATGGTGTTCGATCACGACGACTGTCTGGCCGAGGTCGACCAGTCGGTGCAGGATGAGCAGAAGTTTTTCGACGTCGGCGAAGTGCAGGCCGGTGGTTGGCTCGTCGAGGATGGCCAGGGCGTGGCTGGCCGAGAGCACGGGACGTCCGAGTTCGGCGGCCAGCTTGATCCGCTGCGCCTCGCCGCCGGAGAGAGTTGTGCTCGACTGGCCGAGTGTGAGGTAGCCGAGGCCGACCTCGTGCAGGGCCTCCAACCCGGCGACCACTTTCGGGACTGCCGTGAAGATGGACAATGCCTCATCGACGCGGAGGCCCAGCACCTCGCCGATGGAGAGGCCCTTGTAGCGGACCTCGAGCGTCTGCCGGTTGTACCGAAGCCCACCGCATTCCTCGCAGGTGACGAGCAGATCGGGGAGGTACTGCATGGGGATTCGTCGGTGGCCCAGGCCCTCGCACGTCTCACAACGGCCGCCCCGGGCGTTGAAGCTGAATCGGCCGGGACCGTAGCCCCGGATCCTCGCCTCGCGGGTCGTGGCGAAGACGCGGCGGATCGCGTCGAAAACTCCGGTGGCTGTCGCGGGCGTTGAACGCGGTGTTCGGCCGATCGGGGCCTGGTCTACTTCAATCAATCGATGGATCGAGGGGAGGGAGACGAACGGGTCGGTCTCGACACCGCGCTGGATCGCCCGGCGTGCCGACCGGGCCAGAACATCGTGGACGAGTGAGCTCTTGCCCGATCCGCTGACGCCCGTCACGCAGGTCAGCGCGCCGATGGGAATCCGGGCGTCGACGCCCTGGAGATTGTGTGCCGAGGCTCCTCGGATCTCGATCCAGCCGGGGCTTCGGGCGAGCCGGCCTTTCGCGTCGGGTGTTGCGAGCGGTTCCGGCGGTCGGTTGAGATACCGGGCGGTGATGGAGCCCGACGAGGTCGCGAGTTGATCGGGCGTCGACGCCGCCACGATGGTTCCTCCATCAGGTCCAGCGCCAGGACCGATATCGATGACCCAGTCGGCGGCGCGGATCATGGCCTCGTCGTGTTCGACCACCAGGACGCTGTTTCCCAGGTCGCGCAGCTTGAGGAGCGTGTTGATGAGGCGGGTGGTGTCGCGGGGGTGCAAGCCGGCGGTCGGTTCATCGAGGATGTAGCAGGCGCCGACGAGTCCTGAACCGAGCTGAGCCGCGAGCCGAGCGCGCTGCAACTCGCCGCCGGAGAGCGTCTCGGAGCCCCGGTCGATCGAGAGATAGCCGAGGCCGACCTCGACCAGGTATCGAAGCCGCCCGGCGATCTCGGCGAGCATGGGCGTGGCGATGGCGTCGGCGGTCGGAAGCCGGGTCTCGACGAAGGCCAGCGCTTCCTCGGCGGGGAGTGCGGAGAGTTCGGCGATGGTTCGGCCCTCGTATCGGACGGCGCGGGCCTCGGGCCGAATTCGAGAGCCGCCGCACGACGGGCAGGCGACGGGCTCTCGATAAGCGTCGAGCGCGCGGAGGATCGGTTCGGAGCGTGTCTCGTCGTAAGAGCGATCGAGCAGCGCGGCCATTCCCGCGAACGAGGCGGTCGGCTCTCCCTCCCAGAAGGCTTTTCGAGCGGCCTCCGACCATTGGCCGATCGGGCCATCCGGGCTGATCCCGTGCCGGGCGAGGAAGCTGCGAACAGGCGATTCCGCCTCCGAGGCGGCTGGCTCTCGGCGGCCCTCGGCCAGGATCGTCCACGGGACGACGGCCCCGCCCGACCACGATCGAGAGGTGTCGGGGATCGACAAATCGATGCGAAAGGCCGGACGCCAGCCAAGGCCGTCGCACGACGGGCAGGCGCCGTGAGGGCTGTTGAAGCTGAAGGTGCGTGGTTCGATCTCAGCGAGGCCGGCGCCACACGACGGGCAGGCGAGGTGGACGCTCAGAGTTCGCTCATCCCAGGGCGGGTCGGACCCTGGCGCCTCAACCAGCGCCACGATCCGACCGTCGCCGAGTTTGAGGGTGAGGTCCAGGCTCTCGGCGAGGCGGGGGCGGATGCCCTCGCGGATCACCAGGCGATCGACGACGGCCTCGATCGAGTGAGATCGGTTCTTCGCGAGCTTCGGCGGCGGCTCGCCGACCTCGATCAATTCTCCATCGACCCGGGCGCGGAGGAGCCCGGCGCTCTTGATGGCGCGGAACGCGTCGGCGTGCTGGCCCTTGCGGGCGCGGACGAGCGGGGCGAGGAGCTGGACCTTCCGCCCGGTCGGGATCGCGAGCAACTGGTCGACCATTTGCTCGGGCGTCTGGGCGCGAATCGGGGCCTCGCAGATTGGGCAATGCGGGACGCCGGCACGAGCGTAAAGAAGCCGTAAATAATCATAGATTTCGGTGAGTGTGCCCAGGGTGCTACGCGGGCCGGGTGTACCGGCGTGCTGGTCGATGGCGACGGTTGGGGGCAGGCCCTCGATTGTGTCGACGTCGGGCGGCTCGGCCTGGTCGAGGAACTGCCGGGCGTAGGTCGAGAGGCATTCGAGATAGCGGCGCTGACCCTCGGCGTGAATCGTGTCGAAGGCGAGCGAGCTCTTCCCCGATCCGCTGACGCCGGTCAGGACGACCAGGCGATCGCGGGGTAAATCGACATCGATGGAGCGCAGGTTATGGACCCGGGCCCCACGGATCCGGATCGTCTCGATCATCGCCGGATTTGAGGGTGAGTGGGGCGTCGTCGATGGGGTTGGCCTGCCGGCTGTCCGGGAGCGGGTCTTCTTCACGAGGGTGGACCGTCGTCGAGGTTGAAGTGAGTGGTCGAACCGGCTTCCCGGCGGCTCCAGCTTACCCGCGAGGGCCCGCGGTGCGAACACCCGGAACCTTTGGGCTCGCGGAATCGAAGCGCGTTTTCCCGGTCAGAGCCAAAGAGTGGGGTCAAGGCGTATCCCAAGAGATGACAGAAGTTTCCGGGAAACGGCATGAAGAGAATCCCGAGAAAAAGCGACGGCGCTTTTCGGTTTTTTGCTCGATTGAGGCATATTACTTATAGCCCCTTCTTGAGCCCCTCGAGGGCGAGCCGGCCGACCTTCCGCACCGGGTCGAGAACCGAGCATGGTGCATCGGCGGTGATCCCGATGTCCAAGCGGAATAATGAGACTCAGAAGGCGAGCCTGGCGGTTTCGCTGGCGGCGGGAGTGCCGGCGGGCGTCTGGGCGAAGGAGAGAGGCATCCCGGCGCGAACGGCGTATCGGTGGGCTCGGTTGCCCGAGGTGCGGGCGTTGGTCGACCGGTATCGCGCGCGGGTCATTGACCGGGCGATCGGCCAGTTGACCCAGCATGTGATCAAGGCGGTCGAGGAGATCGGCCGGCTTTCCAAGGAGGCCGAGAGCGAATCGGTCCGGCTCCAGGCCTCTCGGGCCGTGATCGTGGAGCTGCTGGCGATCACCGACTACGCGAGAATCGAGCGCCGGTTGGCGGTGGTTGAACGCCGGCTCCGGCAGACGGAGACGCGGGCGCTGGAGAGTTAGGGGAGGAACCGATACGGACGTCGAACGAGGCAAACTGGGATCAAGGGGGGCGGCAGCCGGCGGATCCGCCTCCGATTCTCGCGATGTTCAGGATCATCGGAGCCTCACCAAATCGGCGGCCGCGGCCGCATGCCGAGGGTGCAGGTTGCTCCCGGAGCTGGAATCCTGGTTTTGTCGAAAATGATAGGATGTGTAGTTATTTTGACTTGAAGCGAATCCGGTCTGGCCGAGAAATGTCCGACTGGGGCGTCCGATGGCTCTTGCCCCTGGGAGATCCCCGCCGTGCCCAGCTTTCTGAAGACCGCGCGACGGATTGCCGCGATCGAGAAGTCGCTTGTTCCGAGGTTGAAGGGCCCGGTCGATCGATCGCCCTGGGACTGGTTTGCCGAGGGATGTTCGTGTGGTCTTCCGCCGGGTGAATGTACGGTCCATGCCCGCGCCCGACCGGCTCAGCGGCCACCGGAGGGAGACTGGCGGACCTGGCTACTGCTCGGCGGGCGGGCGGCGGGCAAGACGCGGACCGCCGCCGAGTTGATCAGGCGCTGGGCGGAGTCGGGCGAGGGACGTCGGATCGGGCTGGTCGGCGCGACGGCGGCCGACTATCGCGACACCATGATCCAGGGGCCGAGCGGGCTCCTTACGATCGCCCCACCCTGGAACCGGCCCCGGTACGAGCCCTCGAAACGCCGGCTCGTCTGGCCGAATGGGACCATCGCGCTTTGCCTGTCGGCCGATCAGCCCGAGCGTGCTCGAGGGTTGCAGTTCGATCGCCTCTGGTGCGACGAGCTGTGTGCCTGGCGGCATCCCCGTCGGATGTGGGAAACCGTCCTGCTCTGTCTTCGGCTGGGAGATCGTCCCCGGGCGATTGTCACCACCACACCGAAGCCAATCAAGCTTCTCACCCGCCTCCTCAACGATCCCACCACGCGGACGACTCGCGAGACGACGTTTGCCAATGCCCGGCACCTGGCACCCGAATTTATCAACGAGATCGCGGCGATGTACCAGGGGACCCGGCTGGGTGACCAGGAATTGCACGCCGAGATCGTGGATACGTCAGCAGCGGCGCGGTTCCCGACGTTCAGCGAGGCGCGGCACGTCGCCGATCGGGCCGAATATGTTCCCGGGCTGCCGGTCCGGGTGGCGATCGATTGCGGGCTCTCCCGGCACGTCGGGGCGCTCTTCTTCCAGGTCCGCGAGCGAGACGCGGGGCCGTCGGGCGGGGGCGTCCGACGGATTCTCTCGGTCTTCGGCGATTATTACGCCGTGGACCGCACCAGCGCCGACAACGCGACCGCCATCAAGGAGGTGGCACAGCGGCTCTCCGGCGGGCGGATCGATCGGGTTTACCTCGACCCGGCCGCGACGGCGCGGAGCGGGATCGGGCCGGCGGCTCGGGGAGAGTTTGCCCGCGTGCTCGGCGAGCGGATCACCGAGTGCTGGCCTGTCCATCGGGTGCTGGAGGGTCTCGATCAGGTCGAGATCCTGCTCGGGGCCCCCCCGCGCGATCCCGACCTTTGGATCCATCCTCGATGCCGGTTCCTCATCGAGAGCTTCAAGACCTACCGACGCGCCGAGCGCGCCGGCGAGATCCTCGACGTTCCGGCCGATCCCCAGCACCCCGCCGAGGAGGCCATCGACTCGCTTCGAGGCGCCGTCCGCGCCGTCTTCCCCGAGGGACGCGTGGAGCCAGCCCCGCTCCGAACGCTCGACCTGCGGGACTGGTCGGTGCGGTGATCATGTGTATCGGTTTGTCGTCTCCTCTGGGTGGGACGGGCACGACTTTTTACCTCGGATTCCCGGAAATCGAAACACGGAGTGATGAGGAACGAGCAACCCGAACGCCAAGGTTTGGTTGCGGTTAGGCGGCGGAAGCAGTAGGATCAATACGCTGGTGCCGGACCTGATCCGGGGCCTCTTGCTTGCGCTGCTATCGCCGTGTCAGCCCCGCGTCTGGGTCGGGGTCTGATTTTCGAGCCAATTGAGGCTGGGATGTCCGCCCCCGACCCGCTCGACACCCGCGCCGGGGACGACGAGATTGAGGCTGAGGCCGAGGCTCGGTCCCGGGCCGAGACCAGGGCCGTTGAGGCGGCGGCGACGATTGCCGATGCACCCACCCACGTCGAGCCGCCCGTTCCGGGGCGAGCGGAGGTCGAGGACCAGTTTCGGACTCTGGCCACGACCGAGACGTCCGAGCCGATTGGCCCGTTCGAGGCCTTTGGCGACCGGCCGGTTCCTCGGGTGATCTCGGGGTACGAGCTGATTGAGAAGGTGGGCATTGGCGGGATGGGCGAGGTCTGGCGGGCTCGCCAGCTCAAGCTCAATCGGATCGTCGCACTGAAGATGGTCAAGGGCAGCGCGGTCGTCGGCCCGAAGGAGATGATCCGGTTTCTGGCGGAGGCCGAGTCGATCGCGGCGATCCGGCATCCGAATGTGGTGCAGGTGTTCGACTACGGCGAGTCGGGCGGCCGGCCGTTTCTGGTGATGGAGTACCTTCCCGGCGGAAGCCTGAACGACCGGCTGCGCCAGGTTGGGCGGATGGCGCCCGACCAGGCCGCGGAGCTGGTCCAGCAGTTGGCGACTGGGGTGCAGGCGGCCCACGACCAGCAGATCGTCCACCGCGATCTCAAGCCAGGCAACGTTCTCTTCGATGCCAATGGAGAACCGAAGCTCACCGACTTCGGTCTGGCGAAGCGAACAGGTGTCAGCGACCTGACGACGACGCAGGTCGTGATGGGAACGCCGGCGTACATGCCGCCCGAGCAGGCCCGGGGCGAGACGAAATTCGTCGGCCCCGCGGCCGATGTTTACTCGCTGGGAGTGATTCTCTACGAGTGCCTGACCGGGACCCGGCCGTTCGACGACGTGAGCCAGATTGGACTCCTGCGCAAGGTGGCCGAGGATTTGCCTGACCGGCCCAGAAAGCGGGTGCCGGACCTGCCCCGTGACCTGGAGCTGGTCACGCTGAAGTGTCTGGAAAAGCGGCCCGTCGATCGCTACCCGACCGCCGGCCGGGTCGCCGAGGAGCTCCGACGCTACCTTGCGGGCGAGCCGCTCAGCGTGCGAACCAGCGGAATCGTTGAGCGAGCGGCGCGTTGGGCGCGGCGGAAGCCGACGCAGGCCGCCCTCTATGCACTCGGCCTGCTGACGGCGATCCTTGGTGGACTCGGCGGCCTGGCGGCCTGGCAGTGGCGTCAGGCGGTCGTTGTCGGCGTGGAGGCCCAGCGGCAACGCGTGGAGGCCGAACGGCAGCGCGTTGAGGCCGAACGGCAGAGCGAGGAAGCCCAGCGGCAGCGCGAGCGGTTTGAACGATCGGAGTACGGCGGATCGATCCGGGTGGCCCATCAGGAGTGGCGCGACGACAACGTCCCGGCGACGCTCTCGCTTCTGGAAGGGACGCGGGCCGACCTTCGCGGCTGGGAATGGCGGTACGTCTGGCGGCTCTGTCACGCCGAGCGGCTGACGATCCGCGGGCATGAGAAGGCCGTTCTCTCGGCGTCTTTCAGCCCGGACGGCCGTCGAATTCTTTCAGCGGGCGCCGATGGGACCGTTCGCCTCTGGGACGCCGAGACCGGGGTCGAGGCCATCCCGCCGCGGCGGCCGAGAGCCGGCGCGGTTCTCTCGGCGTCTTTCAGCCCGGACGGCCGATGGATCGCCGTTGCCTATGAGGGAGCCAGAACCTGCCTGCTCGACGGCAAGACCGGCGAGCTCCGGTTGCAGCGCGACGGTTGCATTGGCAAGGTGACGCCGTCGACGTTCTTCCCCAGGAACAACCGCATCGTCACGGCGAGTGCCTATGGGACGATCCGTATCCTCGGGCTTGGGGCCGACGACGGGGAGGGTCTCGCGATCGAAAACGGCCCGGACGGGACTGTGTACGCGGCGGCCTTCCACCCCGATGGGAATCGCGTGCTGGTCGCTGGCGACGACGGGATGGCGGGCGTCTGGGAAATCCAAAAGCCGGACGACGCGGAGGAACCCGAGCCGATTTTACTGAAGGGTCACATCGGGATGGTTCTGGGGGCCGGCTACAACCCCGACGGGACGCGAATCGTGACGGCGGGCGCCGATGGGACGGTCCGGATCTGGGACGCCAAAACGGGCGCCTCGCTCCGGGTGCTGAAGGGTCACACGGGGGCGGTCAACGGGGCGACGTTCGGGCCGGGCGGTCGCCGGATTCTCTCCGCGGGCGTCGACCGGACGGCCCGACTCTGGGACGCGGAGACCGGCGAACGGCTTCGGGTGGTCAAGGGGCACACCGGGGCGGTGACCACCGCGAGTTTCCACCCCGACGGTCGCTCGATCGTCACGGCGAGCGACGACGGATCCGTCCGGGTCTGGGATGCGCAGGCCGGGCCTGAGTCTCGCGAGTTGGCTGGCGGGCACGGCCCGCTCCGGACCGGGGCGTTTAGCCCCGATGGCCGGCTCGTGGTCCTCGGCGGCGACGATGGAGTCGCCCGGATTCAGGACGCCAGGACCGGCGATCTGGTCCACACGCTGGGAGGCACTCTACGCGTCGTCCACGCGGCTTCATTCGACCCGACGGGACGACGGGTGGTTGTCGCGGGCGACGAGGAAACCGTGCGACTCTGGGCCGTCGACGTCCATCCCGCCACCGTGGAACGGGAGTTGCGCGGCCATACCGGCACGGTTCACGCGGCGAATTTCCGCCCCGACGGCCAGCGGTTGGTCACCGCGAGTTTTGACGCGACGGCGAGAGTCTGGGACGCCCTTAGCGGTCAATGCCTCGCCGTGCTCAGGGGACATACGCAAACCGTGAACGCGGCGATGTTTGACCGCGAGGGGAGCCGGGTCGTCACGGCGAGCGACGACGGGACCGCGCGGATCTGGAACCCACGCGAGAGCCGATGCCTGGCCGTGCTCGAGGGGCACTCGGGGAAGTTGTACGCCGCGGCCTTCGACTCCAGTGGCGACCGCGTGGTCACGGCCGGGGAGGACGAGACCGTTCGAATCTGGGATGCCGACCGCGGCGTCGAACTCTTCCGGCTGAAGGGGGTTCTCGACGGCGTTCGCGGCCTCGCGTTCAGCCCGAACGGAGACCGGCTCGTCACGGTCGGCGATGACGCGACGCTTCGCGTCTGGGATTCTCGATGGGGCGCCCTCGTCCTGGCACTCCGGCGCGGTGACCGGCCCATCCACACCGTGGCCTTCGCCCCGGACGGCGGCCAGATCCTCACCGCCGGTGACGACGGCGCCGCTGTCCTCTGGGAAGCCGCGACGGTCAGGCCGTGAGCGGACGCGCCGGAAGGATCTGATGATCGTAAATCGCCTGGGTGAAACGATTCACGGCGTCCCGAATCTTTTCCTGGTTCCGCTCGTTCGGCTCCTCGAAGGCGCGCACTCGCCACTTTCGAATCAACTCCTGGCCCTGGGCGTCCGAGCCAATCCCAATCATCACGTCGCGAAGAACCTGCCAGAGTCCCGGGCGTAGTTCCTCGATCCTCTCGGGAGAGCCCACGACCGCCGGCGGGGGATAGTCCGCCGTCTGCGCCACGATCTGGAGGTGCCCGAGTAGACTGGGCGCGTCCTCCTGAAGGTTCTGGTAGGTGACGGCGTCCACAATCCCGCAGTCCGCCTTGCCCGCCTCAATCGCCTTGATGGCCGACTTGGCGTTGACGTAAATCTGCGAACTCAGTCGGAAGAAGCGGGCCGGAATGAACGACTGCGAGCGGAGAAGCTCGCCCGTGTAGAGCTCCTCCATCAGCGAGAGCTTGGCGTACTGGGCGATCACCTTGCCTTGAAGCGACCCAAGGTTCGCAAAAGCTCCCTTCCGGGCGTAGATGACCGACCGATTCGACTCCTTCGGATACTGAGCCGAGACAAGGATCTGAAGTTTCGGGTATTCCTTTTTAAGCCATCCGGCTTCCAGACCCCAGATTCCCGCGACGTGGATTTCGCCCCGGAGCAGGGCCTGGCCGAGGGCGTAGAGGTCTTCCTTTCGGGCGACCGTGGGGATTCCGAAATCGAGGTCGCAGTTGGCCCGCTCGGCAATCAGCGCGGCCACGGGCTTGATGATCGTCCGCGCCTGGCCGATCTTGATCCCCGAGAAGATGCTGGAGCCGACCCGGATTTTCAGGAGCGTCCGGTTACTCCTGGCCCTGGCTCGGGGGGCTGTCGTGATCCCGCCGGCGATCAGTCCGGCGAGGCTCGAAGTAAACCTGCGTCTACTGATGGGATTCATAACACACCTGCCACCAGGCGCAGCCTGGCAACCGCGTTATTGTAACCGTTCACGGCTTGATAATACTGACCTAGGGCCTGCGCCAGCAAGATTCGCGACGTGATCAGGTTCTCGAAATAGCGAGACAACTGAGATTCCTCGATCGCGTCGGCGTCGTACTGGACCTCGTAGGAATGGACGGCCTTGCGGGCGTCGTCGACGGCTCGGCGGAGGAGCGGGAGTTTTTCGGCCTGTTCGAGGTACTCCTGATAAGTTTTCTGGACCTCCAGCGCGATGAGGCTTTCGGCGAGTTCGCGGGTCTTCGCGGCCTGGCCGAGCTGGGATCGGGCCCGACGGGCCTGAGCGATCCGCGATCCGCCGGCGAAGAGCGGGATATCGGCGCCGACGCCGACGGCGACGTAATTGCTGGGGGTCAACGAATTATAGTTCGAGTTGAGGCTGATGGCTCGCATGAAGACGCCGACATTGGGGTGGAAGGCGGCCGTCGCCGATTTTGTCTCGAGGTCGGCGACCAAAAAGCCGATCCGGGCCTTCGCCAGCTCGGGACGGCTGGCGATCGCCTGGGCCATCACGGAATCGAGGTCGGGCGGGGCCTCCAGCGGGGCCAGTTCGGGCTCGGCGATGACGAAGGCGAGGCGGTCGTTGGTCCCCATCGCCTGCCGGAGCGCCGCGTAGGCGATCTCTCGGCCTCGACGCGCCTTGATCCCCTCGGCCTGGGTGAGATTCCTCAAGCTGCTGGCGCGAAGCTCGTCGGCGACCGTGGCGCCCTCCTGCTCTTCCTCGCGTGCGGTCCGGGCGAGGATGGAGATTGCGGCGAATCGTCCGGCGGTATCATCGGTCAGGCGGATCAGGGCCTCGGCAAGCTGGATGCCCTGGTAGGCGGCCGTGACGTTGTAAATCGTCTCCTGCCGCGACCTGGCCTCGTCCCACCGGGCGACATCGACTCCGAGCCTGGCCTGTTCGAACTTCGAGCGGACCTTGCCGCCGGTGTACAACGGCTGATCGACGGAGGCCTGTGCCAGCAGGACCGACTGGCCGAGGATCTCGGTGTTGTAGGTGCTGGGGATGGCGTGGTTGGCGAAGGCGACGGCCGTGTTGAACAGAGGGTTGGTGGATTGATTCCCGAGCGCGGCGAGTGCGGCGGGACCCCCCTGCTTCGCGGCGATCCCGAAAAAGGCGTCGGAGTACGCCTGGATTTTTCGGGCAGGTCCCGAACCGATCGGGTTCTGAATGTTGACCGAGAGCGGGGCGCTCAGATCGGCGTAGGTGACGCCTGCGTTGGCGCGGGGCAGGAAGCCGGATCGAGCGACGCCGACGAGGTGTTCAGAGGCATCGACGGCCTGCTGCTGCGCGGCGATGGCGGGCTGCTCGCGAAGGGCGATCGCGATGCAGTCCGCGAGCCGGAGAGCCTGGCCGCCGGGGTTCTCGGCGGCGGCGGTAGCGGCCGTCGGAGCACTGGGGAGGGCCGTGGGAAGAGGTCCGGCGAGCGTTGCTGGCTGGATCCGCGAGGCGGCGGTGATCCGTGCCCGACGTCCCGTATCGGCTCCAGGTCCTAGCCCCTGAGCCGCCCATGAAGGCCGGACGCCGAACCCGACGACCGCCGAGAGAATCAGGCCGGCCACGATTCGCGGCAAGTCAGCGGGGCCGGGACGATCGACCATCGGACAGACTCCTGAGGTCTCGCGGAATCATCCCGCGAAACATCGAAATTGCAATACGCTTTAACTCGAAAACTCTAATATAAAATGAGTCTCGAATCTCTCAAAAGCTCCGCGTGCGAAACCCTCGACACAATGAGGGCGATTCGGGACGCCGGCTTCCGCGACGGTCGGTAGCCATCATCGACGCAATGGGGACGCGTCTGACTCGCCTGCCCCTCTTTATCGGCACGATCGGCCGTCAGGACGAATCGGAATTTCGGTTGCCGTCGCACTTCTCGGATCGAGATCGGAAGCGGACGCTCTCCCAGAAAATCGAGCGATGCCGATCGGCGGTCAAGGGCACCGAAGAGGCCCGCGCGGCGATCGGAGAGTGATCGCGGGGAAAGTCGGTGTTTCCTCCGGAACCGACTCGGCGTAAAATCAGTTTTCCAATGAATTCATGCGGTCCTTTCCCTCTCTCCCTAACGAAAGGACGGAAGCCATGTTCCGACCCGCGTGCTGGCTGATCTCGACGATACTCCTGGCCGGAGTGCCTGCGATCCAGGCGCAGCCGGAAGAACCGCCGTTTCCGTTCCCCGAAGGGGTCCGGATCGATCGCGACCTGGACTACGGGGGCAAGGGAAACCCCCGGCAGACGCTCGACCTGATCCGCCCCGAGAAACCACGCGACGGCAAGCCGACGCCGGTCGTGGTTTTGATCCACCCGGGTGCCTTCCGATCGGGAGATAAGTCGATGGCCCATCGCGAAGCCTCCGAACTGGCCGCGACCGGCGATTATGCGGTCGCAACGATCAACCACCGGTTCAGTAGCCAGTCAACCTGGCCGGCTCAGCTTCACGACGCCAAGGCGGCCGTCCGATGGGTCCGGGCCAACGCCGAGAAGTACGGCCTCGACCCGAACCGGATCGCCGCGATGGGCGCCTCCTCGGGCGGCCACCTCGCGGCCATGCTCGGCGTCACGGGCGACGTCCCCGCGCTGGAAGGCGACGTCGGCCCGCACACGGGCGTCAGCAGCCGGGTGATGTGTGTGATCGACCAGTTCGGACCCTCGGATTTCCTCCATCTCTCGGACTTTCCCGGCCGAATCGATCACAATGCGGCCTATTCGCCCGAATCGCAGTTGATCGGTGGGCCGCTCCCGGAAAACAAGGAGAAGGCGCGGGCGGCCTCGCCGGTGACCTACGTGAGTCACAACGACCCGCCGTTCCTGATCCTTCACGGCGACGAGGACCCGCTGATCCCCTATCAGCAATCGGAACTGCTGGCCGAGGCGCTCCGCAAGGCGGGCGTCTCCTGCGTCCTGGTGAAGGTTGTCGGCGGCGGCCATGGACGCTTTCGAAGGCCCGAGGTGGGCCGTCGAATCCACCAGTACCTCGACCGACACCTCCTGGGCCGACCGATCGAGGAGGTCTCCAGCGAGCCGATCCCCCGAACCGTCCCGCCAGGGAAGACCAAACCCCGCGAAAAGGCCAAGGCCGCGCCCCGCGTCCGCCGATGACGAAGAAAAAAGGTCCGCGAACGCGGGTCGCCACCTGCGAACCCGGTAAGCAACTCCCCGCTAAAGCGGGGAGCTTTCCCGTTTGACCGTCCGACGAATCGGATGGCTTCCCCGGTCTATCGCCAGCTTACGATGACCCATGTAGGAGCCGGCTCCAGCCGGCGATCTGCGCGTGTCCTTTGGCTACGTCCGGGTCGCCAGCTGGAGCTGGCTCCTACACGGGCGATGGGCCCGGCCCTTCGTGATCGGCCGATCGTTTGGCTTCCGAGGGCTTTCGTCGGCGATTTTCGCGTGACCTTTGGCTTCGTCCGGGACGATGACCCTTGTAGGAGCCGGCTCCAGCCGGCGATTTTCGCGTGACTTTTGGCTTGCATTGAAGACGAATCCGATCGCTCGGTCAATCCGGCGGACGGACGGACCCGAGCGGAATTCCTCCCTCACCGAAAGAAGAGGGACTCCTTCCGCTTATATTTGAGGGCGATCCAGGCGAGCAGGACGGTACAGGATCGCTCGTTGAAATCTCCTAACCTCCGCGGCACCGGCCACTCAATCTTCCGGCGCCGCGGACGAATCCCCCAGCGCGGCGGCAAGCTCGGATCGGATCGATGGCGACCATCCACGCAAGTCGGGGGAACGTATGAACTGGTTCCTGCACAACCCGGTGGCCGACCTTTACGGGCCGTACTTCCTGCTGTTCTATGCATCGGCGATCGTGGCGGTGATCGTGGCGGCCCGTCGATCGATCGGGGCGGTCGATCGATCCCTGGAGATGGGGTCGCCCGAGATTCCCACGAAGATCGATCCCTTTGAGATCGCGTATCTCCGGGGCGGGGCCAATGAGGTCACGCGGGTCGTGGTCGCCTCGCTGATGCAGCGGGGATTGCTCCGAATCGACGACGAGAAGGGCTCGTTCGGGCGAGTGACGCGCAAGATCGCCGTTGGGCGGGCGCCGGAGGCCGACGAGTTGCTCCCGATCGAGGCGGCGGTTCGGGGCTGGTCGGGATTCCCGGCCGAGCCCGCCGCGATCTTCGCGGGGAGCGGACCCGCAAAGCAGGTCGACGCGATGTGCGGGGCCTACGAACTCGACCTGGCCGAAAACGGTCTGCTGGCGCCCGCCGACGATCGCGGGGCCCTGAGCTGGCGGGTCTGGTTGTTCGGCATCGCCGCGATTCTCGGGCTTGGCCTCTACAAGATGGTTGTCGCCTTCGAAAAGGGGCATCACAACGTCTTCTTCCTGATCTTGCTGATGATCCTCGGCGGGATTGCCTTCACAATTGCCTGCTTCGCCTGGGGGCGTGCCAGCGCTCGTGGTCGAGAGTTCCTCGAACGGCTCCGGATGGCCCACGAGGGCCTTCGGGACGGGGTCAAACTCGACGACCAACCCGCCTGGCCGGACACTCGCCCGGCGTCGGACAGGGCGAAGGCGGACCTCGTCGCTCACGATGCCCTGCTCCTGGTCGGCATCTTCGGCCTGCCGGCTCTCTCGGGGACCTCGCTCGCCCCGCTCCATTCGATGTTCACAAAGGGAGCGTCTGGTGGCGGCGGTTGCGGCGGTGGCTGTGGCGGTGGCGGAGGTGGATGCGGCGGCGGTGGCGGATGCGGAGGAGGGTGTGGTGGGTGCGGGGGTTAATCCGATGGACGACGAACTCCCGGCGCTCGGCGTCGGGCTGGGATTCCGCCCGCCGTTCCTCGCCGATCTGTTCCGAAATCGTCGGGGCGTCGACTTCCTGGAGATCACGGCCGACCACTACCTCGACGCCCCGCCCGAGAAGCTCGATGAACTAAAGCTGCTCGCCGATCATTTCCCGATCATCCCCCACGCGCTGGACCTCTCGATCGGCAGTGCCGAGGGGATGGACGACGATTATCTGGAGGCCCTCGCGGGGCTGGTTGAGCGGCTGAACCCTCCCTGGTGGAGCGAGCATCTGGCCTTCACGCGGGCTGGCGGCGTCGCGATCGGGCACCTGGCCCCCCTGCCCCGGACACGTGAGGCGGTGGACGTTGTGGCGCGGAATGTCGAGCGCATCCGCGGCCGGATCGCAACCCCGCTGATCCTCGAGAACATCACCGCGACGATCGACCTCCCAGGCGCCGAGCTGGACGAGCCGGAATTCCTCTCGATGGTCCTCGATCAGACCGGCTGCGGCTGGCTCTGCGACGTGACGAACCTTTACACCAACGCCGAGAACCGGGGCCGCGACCCCATGGCCGAGCTCGACCGTTGGCCGTGGGGCCGCGCGGTGCAGTTTCACTTCGCCGGCGGGCATCGGCAGGGCGGGACGCTGATCGATAGTCACGCCCACACGACGCCGCCTGAAGTCTGGCGCCTGCTCGACGAGGCCGCCCGACGCGCCCCGGTCCGCGGGATCATCCTGGAGCGGGACGAGAACCTGCCGCCGATGGCCGACCTGCTCGACGAGCTCGACCGGGCGCGGGCGATCGCCCGTCGGTACGAACGATGGGCCTAGCCGCGATTCAGGCCGCGCTGGCGAGGCTGGCCATCGACCCCACGTGGCGCGACCGGTTCTATCGCGACCCGATCGCCGTCGGCGCCGAGGTTGGTCTCTCGCCCACCGAGGCCCTGGCCCTGGCCGAATCAGACCGCCGACCGATCGACGAATTCGCCGCCTCGCTCCATCGCAAGCGACGAGCACAAATCCGCCGCACCCTCCCGATCGCAGTCCGGGCTCTCGGCGACCGTTACGGCCGCCTCTTCGACCGATACGCCCACGAGGCCCCGCCCCGCGGCTCTCGCGCCGACCTCGACGACGCTCTCGGGTTCGTCGCGGCCTTGAATTCATTCCCGGAGACCGACCGCCCCCCCTGGTTTCCCGACCTCGCCCGCTACGAACTGGCCTGGCAACTCGCCGCGCGCACGGGGATCTGGCCCGTGGTCCGCCTCTTCCGGTTCCCCGTCGGCCGTCTGATCCACCTGCCCCTCGCAGCCGAGGTCACCCCTGCCCCAACCCTGGCCATCTGGTGGCGCCCCTCACCCCGCAGCCGGCTTCGCCACGTCCTTTTCCCACTTCCTCGACGTTGAAGAGAAGCGATTTCCGTTTCGTTGGATAAACGCCCGGTGAGCTCCCGCAACATACATGGCGGCGGCTCACCGGGAAGAGAGTCCCACGCTGCGCCGATCTTGTCGAAAGGCGGCATCGAGTGGTTCGATGTTGATTTTGATCAACACGGCGATGGCCGTGGAGAAAAATCGAGCCGTGCGCCTGAGAAGTGGAGGTTCATCGGGGTACTTCTTGCGGGCGATTGCGCCTCCCTGAAACAGGAAGCGACGGTCGGCCAGATCTGGGGTGTCCTCTGCGCGTTTTTTTTGGCGTGCTGGAGAAATTGTGTGCTTAATAAGTTGGTAGGCGGCTCATTTCAGAATCGATGCTGGACGTAGCAGCGAGCATGTTTCCTGCTTTCGAGATCGCGGCTCTTGAATTCGAATCCATTCGAATGTTAAAAATTCCGGGTTAGTTGATCCTGCTTCCGCCACTCGGCGAACAAAAGATCAAAAGTAGGAAGTTTGAAAGCTGCCTGTGCGTACACGGCGTATGAGATATGTCTCGCCGGTGCGGAGGTGAGGCAGGAGTAGCAGAGCGTCCGAGGTCGGCCGCTGGTGTTTCTTGCGTTGTTCGCAACGCATGTGTTGTGCTGCGCGCAGACCGGTGTCGGGCCGCTTATGAGGTCGGATTCTTACAACACAGAGGATGCATCATGAGAGAAGCATTCATCGCGATTCTGGCATCGCTGGCGGTTGGGATCGCCGCCGACTGGGCTTCCGCTCAGGACACCGGCGCGAAGGGCAGCGGGAACTGGGAGACCGCAGGAAACTGGACCGGCGGCGCTGTCCCCGGTTCGTCGAACAACGTCTACATCGGCAGCACCTACCCGTCCGGCGCGGCGAGCACCGCCACGGTCACGCTGACGGCGAACGAGTCGGCCTCGAACGTCTACCTGGGCAATGGCAGCAGCACTTCGGGGACGCTTGATCTGGGTGGCAATACCCTCAAGATCACGAATAGCCTGGTGATCGGCCAGAATAGCGGCACGGGTGTGCTGAACGAGGGCGGCGGCTCGTTCACGGCGGCCAATGTCTACGTCGAGAACAAGAACTCCTTGAGCTTCGGTGCCAATGATGTGACCTCGTACTTGCAGTTGAACAGCGGGTCGAGCGCGACGACCGCGGCCTCGGGGAACGTGACGGGCAACGTTGCCGTTAACGGGGGTAGCACGCTGAACCTGGGAGCCGCACTGAACCTGACGGGCAACCTGGACGTCCGCGACACGGGGACGGTGGTCAATTTGAACGGCAACGCGGTGACAGCGAACACGATTTACCTGGGCTATTACAACGGCTCGGCGGTAACGCTGAATCGCGGGGGCGTGGGCGGGACGTTGACGGCGTCCTACCTTGAGGTTGGTAACACCAGCTTCGACCTTCTCGCGACGGACAAGGTGACGAATTACTATTTGACCAATGCCCAGACG